>JBCDFY010000059.1:0-30844 GCA_039176995.1 Bacteroidota bacterium | reverse complement strand
TACATTCCAGTGCCAATTCGTTTGCCGCTGCCGCCTGTCAAAAGTGAGCAGGTTTAAAGTGCTTGAGCCGTATGCTGGGAAACTCGCTTGTACGGTTCTGAGGGGAGAAGGGAGGAGCAATCCTCCTGACTTACCCGAATGATGCGATGCGGTATGTCATTGAGTCAGTGACTCGTGTGTTGTGAAGATACGTAATTTAACGCAAGTCAGAGACTTGTTAACGATACGTTTCGCGTCCTAGACGCTGACGAGCAGAACACTTGTCGCGAGCAGGGCAGGTTTTATATCTGCTCATAATGTTGCCTTGCTCGCTAGCATCTTCGATGCGATGCGGTGTGTCTTCGAGTCTGTGACTCGTGTTAGGTTGTGTTGTAAAGATAGGAAATTTAACGCAAGTCAGAGACTTGGTAACGGTACGTTTCACGTCCTAGACGCTGACGAGCAGAACACTTGGCGCGAGCGGGGGGGCAAACAGCTTCTTAGTGCGAGCAACAGGGCATACTCAAATAATTTTCACTCCAGTGAGCTGTTTTAAATTACTTTCGCAAATTTCACTTTGATATGCTATCGCAAAACTACTAGGGGATTCAATTAGATTATGTGACAATACAAGCACATGACCATTCTCAAATGTAATCTCTAAGCCTGTTTCATTTGGTAAATCATCGAATTTACTGTTTTTAGGCTTTCCTTTTAAAATTCTTATTTCTTTAATTTTCTGTCCTTTTAGATCTCTTTCTTTTTCAGTCGCATATACGTCGTCGGTATTTTTGATGAGAAATAACTCTTCATCGTCTTCGTAATAATCCTCATTTTTATTTCCCTTATCATCTTTTTCCAGCCAAACTGTAATAGATGCAATATTTTCTAAAGAACTGAATCCTATTTCGTAACCATTATCCAAAACAAAAATTACAGCCCCCGCAGCGAATCTGAAAAAATCTCCTTCAGAAATATTGTAAAAACCATCTTCATTAAAGTCACTAAAAGAATCCCAACTACATTTAACAATAGATACTATTGAGGAATTGAGTAATTTCATTAGCAAATCTTTTCTTTTACTTGGAATATCTTCAGTATAATTCAACATATATTATTGTGCTATTTATTGGCATTTTTCCTTGCCTCTGCGATTAATAGTCTTATCATTCTTAAATTGTTTTTGGACGGTGCTTTTCCTGCCTCTACTTTCAATGGATCAGCGATAACAACAGAACCATCCTCTCCGATTAAAAACTGTAGATCATCAATTTTAATTTTTCTACTCTGCAAAGTACTCTCTATACTTTGAAGATTTTCTATGCTTCTTTGATTGAGTAACTCAGAAGTACCTACTGGTCTTACTTTTCCTCTCTCAAGTCTAACAACATCCTTAGAACCCTGTGCATATCTGTCCATTATCATGGCTGGGCGCCCATTATGAGTAACTTTTTGCGCTTCTACAGCAGAAAGTCCTGCTGTTGACAACGTTCGTAATAATTCTATTTCATCATCGATTAGTTGAGGTGATTTTCCTTCCTTTAAAATTGCTATTACTTGATTAGGATTGTCCACAATTTCGTAAACTATTTTATTTCCACCAGAACCTATTTGTATCCCAATTTTTATGTCGTCAGATTCTTCTTCTGCCTTATCGCTTCCATCAGTTTTAAGCGTAGTTCTTTGCACATACTCATAATCCCAATCTTCACCACCATCAATAACAGAAATTTTCTCAAATACAGGATGCTTCTGCTTGACATTGACAGCCACTTTTTCGGCATCTACTTTTTTGATTTTACCATTTTGAAGATAAGTTTTTTCCTCTTTTTTGAAAGCTGCTAAGCCAGCATCCCTATCTTTCTGAGTAAATTTACCATTTTTTCCTGCTTCATCAGCAACTTCATCCTTCTCTTTCTTCCCACTAAACAACCCCATAATCCCTTTCATCCCCTTCACCGCCTTATCCACCAACCAACTCAACGCTTTCTCAATAAAACCTTGAATCTTCCCAATAATCTCCTTGAGTTTCTTACCAATATTACCTAGGCCAACCTGATTGGCAAGGAAGCCAATGGCAACAGGTAAAGCTTTTACGAGTGCATTTTCTAAGAATTTAGCGGCGGTACTAATTGCGCCTGTGGCAATCTCTGCAATGCCACCTGTGAAGCTTTCAACAACTTCGAGCATTTGTTTGAAGTATTCAATCGCGGATTGGATGGCTTTGAAGAAAGCCATGAACCCATTGACAACTGCCATGATACCTGTTGGATCAAGCATAGAAAGTAATTTAGTAACTACCTTCTCAATAATTTTGGTAATGATCCATGATTTGACTTCTTCGAGGACAATGTTCCAAAGATTACTGATTTTTTCTTTGATGTATTTCCACACCGCAGAAATACCATTCTGCATCACGTCTTTTACGAATAGCCAAACGCCCTTTAGTTTGTCTAATCCACTCTTGATTTTATCTACCTTCTTCTGTCCAATTTTTTTGGCAAGTAAATTCCAGAGCTTATCTACTGTCAAGCCCAAAATTTGCATGACTAGATCAAAGACAGAACCTAGACTCAAATCTTTGGGTGGTGTGATACCTGCCTTGGCGACTTGTCCAAACAACCAACCTGTCACACCCGCCAATAGATGCTTACCAATATTGTCGAAGAATTTTGTGAAGCCTGCTTTTACTGCACCAAGTAAGCGCAACAAGAAGCCAATTGGGTCTTTCCTGATGTCATGGAAGGCTTTGGTGATATTGGCAATGATTTTTTGGACAATCTTGACTGGAAACTTCATGATTTCGAGCAGCACCTCGAATATCTTGGTAAGTACACGCTGCACGAAGGCAACCATTCGTTTCACAGGTTCGTTAAAGAGGTTCATGATTTTCTTGAAGAAAGCAACTGGTTCAAATAAGTCTTCGATGGAAGAAGTTGACCATAGTTGAACGAAGGCTTCTTTCATTGCGCCTAGTATCTGCACAAATTCTTGAATGGCATTCATAATCCAAGCCTGTGTGCGTTGGATCGCGCCTGTTTCTTTGAGTTTATTGAAAACTTCTTCGCCTTGAGGTAGAAGTTTCAAGAATGCACCGATGATATTTTCGGCGTTCCTCGGGAATTTTTCACCAGTGAACGGATCTTTACCTAGAATAACTTTGACGAGATCAAAGCCGTAAGTTTTATCATTAACGAATTTTTTGAGTAAGAAAATGGAAACTTCTTTGATTAATTGAAGTGCTTTGGAAGCTAGATTCTTGAAGAATTTGCCAATTTTTGTTACAAAACCTACTACGTCGGTTTTGATGCCACTGACAAATTTCATGGGAGCTTTGAGGGTTTCAAAGCTAAAGCCATTCAAAAATTTATCGGCAATATTCAATAAGTCTGAGAAGCCTCCTTTTAGTAGTCCCCACTGTTGATTAATCCAGTTGGCGGTCTTATCAATCAGATTGTGTTCTTCTAGTTTTTTGAGTAATTTATCTCCTCCAATTGCTTGAATGATAGGTAGTTGCAATATACCTCTAAGAATATCCGCAGTGGAAGCATTGCGTTTTTCTTCTGTAATGGGATCAAAACCCAGTAAATCTGCTAATAAATCATAGCCTCCGAGTTCTTTTGCTAGTTTAGCTAACACTTCTAAGAAGGCTTGCTTCACCATACTAAAAACCTGATCTTTCGTACGACTAACGAAAGAAAGAATGCTTCTAAAAACTGAGCCAAAGGTGCGTTTAAAGGTACCTATATTATCATCAATCGGGCTAGTAGTGGCGAGTTTAACATTATCTAAAAAATAATTGAGCTTTTCAATCATGGCGTCTTTGGTTAGACCCAAATTGTCCAATTGAGTATTAATCCAAGTGAAAGCTTCTTCTATGATGCCTCTTTCCTTTAGCAACTGAAGTAGGCGGCTACCCAATGGATTGATTAAACTAAAGACACCTTTCAGCACACTATCTTGATTTCTAGCCACGTCAATTCCTCTCAACACATCATAGCCAATGGCAACGGAGAGCATCGAATAGCCAGGCACATTTTTGTCTGCAAATTTGGCTAGATATTTCCTCAAATCTTCAACACTAATTCCAACTACATCCGCAACGTCGCTAGCAAAATCAGTAGTAGCACCAGCAACATCACCAGCAACATCACTGGCAAAATTAGTGACATCATCAAGGGCTTCTCCAAAACCATAAGTTTGTAGATCAGGTTTGCTTGCCCCCTGCTGCAATGTATGCGTCAACTCATGCGCCAATAAATGCTGCCCACTCGAAGAAGATGGATTGTATTTCCTTTCATTGAAATAAATATTCGAGCCGTGCGTGAAAGCCTGCGCACCAAGTTCGTTACTCATCTGCACGGCATCACTGCCAGTATGGACGCGGACATTGCTGAAATCTGCGCCTATACTGGATTCCATGTTGGAGCGCGTGTCATCGGGTAGGGGAGAACCGCCACCTCTACTGCTACTGAGGCGACTTTCTAAATCGGAAGTGGGAGCAGCTTCTCCTTCGGCTTGGCGTTGGATATTGCTATCTTCATCGGGTGGTGCACCACTTTGAAAGATTGGAGCAGTTTGGAGATCGAGTTCGCTTTGTTCAGGTTCTTCTTGCGTGTTCTCTTCGTTTTCCGTTTGTGTTTGAATGGTATTTAAAGTATTACTGATGGGTTTGGCTTGAATTTGAGGTTCGGCAGCACTTTCAAAGATGGGTTTTTGTTGTATGCCTTTTTCTTTTTTACTGATTTGTTCTTGCTCTTCATTTTCGTTCTTTTGAATGAAAGGAGTGTTTGTAGTATTCGACTGACTCAATTTCTGAACCACTCTGTCCGCCGTTGCATCCGCCTCTTTTTCATACTTATCATTGGGTTTGCCAACTTTTAACTTGGTTTGAATAGGTTTGGGGTAAGAGTTTTGAGTTTTGAGTTGAGGAGAACGCTTCTTTGGTTGAGGTTGAAAAAAAGGTTGATCATTTTGCAGTGGTGAGCGTTGCAGTGTATCCGTCTCTGCTTCCGAAAAGAACGTACTTCCTTCGCCCTCTTTCTGGAAGAAGGGTGAATTCGTAGTAGCATTGTTATGGTGCTGCTGCGAGCTGGAAGTTGTTTTTGATTCGGTGGCTTTCAATGTTGTTGATTTGTTTAGCTGTTGATTTATTGAACTGAAATCTGCTTGAATTAATATTCATTTTTTATGGATTCCATTCTACAAGGAGTAATTCTTTTTTCCAAGGCAGTTGTATCATACTGATGCCCCACGGGAGGCGATCTAATAAAATATCGATGGTTTTGGGTTCTATTTGCAAGTACCAACTGTCGTTACGCTTAGCTAGTTTCCCCGCGCGTTGGAGAAAGCCTTCGCGTAAGCCATCGGGAGAGGTGTTGCCGAGAGCAGACCAATGCTGAACGACGGTTTTTAGGAGATGGTTGGCTTCTTCGAGTTGTTCTTTTTTGAGTTGTATATCTTTTGGAATGGGATAATTCAAGGGCAAACCACAAAGGAACTTGGCGAGAACGAGTTCGTATTCTTGAGCTGTGGTAGAGCCGCTTGTCAGGTAATGGATTAGATAAAGTGCTTTAATTTGAGTAGTGGAGGATTGAAACTGCTTGTTTGCTAGTAAGTGACAAGCATCGAATAAGGGACTTAGGAAAGGATGGAGTAGAATGATGCCCGCATTTTCGATGTAGAATTCGGTAGTGATATTTGGAGTGTTGGATTTAAAAAAAGGTGATTTTTCTTGTACAATCTGATTTGTGGATAGGTTTGCTTGGTTAGTGTTGGAATCTTGATTATCTGCTTTTTGCTCTTTTGGAATTCCGGACTCTGGATAGGATTTATTTTTGGACGCCTCTGTTTTATTATCCTCTCTGATTCCTTTAACATACCCTGCTTTTTTTGTAGCCGCGCTACTCGTTTCTTCTTTTGTAGCAGAAGATTTAGAGATTTCTCTTGCTGATTGCGTAGAAGGGTGCTCAGGCATTTCCTTCGCTGAGTCCGCATCTTTTCTAAATGAAGAGTCTAGCTTTTCTCCTTTTGACTTCGATAGCGGTTTTGAAGTATTTTTGTCCAATCCCTCAATCGTATCCAGTAATTTTTCAATATCCTTTTGAAGATCGGGCTTCCGTTTTAATAGCGTGGGATAGTTTTGAGGATAATCGAACAACAAATTATTCAGTGTGTTTAGAAAACTACTAAGCTCTGTAGGTTTAATTTTAAAAAGGCGAATTAATGTATTGGGTAAACTTGTTCCTGTAGAATTCGTGAATACTTCGCTTTGCACGAACCACTTCCAAATTTCAGTTCTAGTTTCCACTTTTGATTTTAAGCTAAAAGTAGTAGAAGTTTGAAGCGATAATTTATCTATCAGCTGCTGTATTTCTTCTACTAAATTCAGCACTTGTGTTGGTCGTAATTTTGAAAGCTGACTCATTACTGCTATCAAAAAAGCATCATCATATTGCACAATGAATCTAAGGAGCGAGCGATCAGATTTTTGAAGTTGTTTTTGAAATTGACCAGCGGGAAAAGCTTCCTTTTTTAAAATAGCCAATACTTCTTTTTGCCAAGTTTCTGCATCAAGTTTAGGGGCATTCCAGGGCAGAAATCCCCGTTCTAAAAAAAAGATCCATTGCTCGAAGTGATGTTGTTGGACAAATTGCTTTACTACTACTTCTTCTCCTACCTGCGCTTCACTTTGTCTAGCTCTTTTTATTGCATCTTTTTTTCTGACAGTTCCTTTTATTGATGCATCTTCTGCGAATACCGATTTCTTAGCTATCTCCGAACGCTGTTGTACCTTAGAAGGAACTATTTTCGCGTCTAACTCTTGTTTTAAATCCTGAAGCACTTGCTCCAATAATTCCTCTTGCCAGTTATCAATATTTACTTTGCCGACTTCTATCTCCAAGCGATTAATTGTAAAGAAAAGTTCCTTATCATCATACTCATCAAATAGTTTTTCGATAGCGGGCAATAAGCTCTTCTTAGACCAAGCACCCAATGACTGCTGGAAAGAGAAACTTCCCTTTTCTGTACTTTTTTTTACCTCAAAGGAAAGTTTTTGGATGATATGTGCTGAGACGAAACTCATCCTGCAAAAAGCGTTTTGTAGTCAATAGCGATTTCCTTCGCTTTGGTTTTTTCAAAGTCTTCTACCTTCCAATTGCTTATTATGGTTGCCAACTGAATCTCATTGACAGGTTCGACTTGTTTAGACAGTTCTTCAATTTTTGCAGCAGTCTCTTCAGCAATTTCTTGGTGATTTAAACCAATTAATCGGTCTAGATATATGAATATCGCCAAGGCAAGCAAGTCGATGTAAGCATTGGCTTTCTCTTCGTTCCCTCTGTTGATATTGTTTTTAATGATGCCAATAATTTTACCTTCGGCATCTGCTAGACTGTTATTAAGGTCTGAAATAGTTTTATTAATTTCTTGAGATTGTAAGTCAGAAACTAGTCTCATTTTGTTTTCTGTAACTAGTCCGTCATCCTCGAATTCTTTCAATTGCTCACTGTACTTTGCTCTTCTTCTATTCAGGATACTATCCAAATCTTCTTCTGCAATAACTTCGAAGCTAATAGTCATTGATTCCCCTTCCACTGACGACCCATTTGAATCTTCAAAAGGAGTAGCTGTAATCCTATATTTTCCAAGTTTAGGAATGAATCCTGGTGGAACATCATTGAATAATTGATGTTCAACAGAACCATTAGTCGAGGTGTACTCTTTTGAATCTGATGACTCAGGAGCTTCTAGTAAGAACAGGACTTGTTGAACATTCTTTGGAAGAGTTTTGGCTTGGATACTCAAAAATTGAAGTCCTTCAGTAGGCTTGAGAGGATGTCTGAAAAAATCTCCTTTTTGAATTTCAATATCTTCTTTGATATTCGTAAATTCATCTATTGAGTTTACTATTATTTCCGTTTCCTTTCCCACTGTGATTACGTCTGTTGCTAAGAAGTTGAAACCTGTAATGAATGGAGTGACTACTATTTCTACTGGACTTGTTTCTAATTCGCAAGGATTTCCTGTGTGAGAATCTCCTAAGGTTGCCGTTATCGTGACAACACTTCCAACAGGAACTTCTTTATAGTTATAAAGTGCTCGTAATTTGTTATTTTCCTTTTGAATTCTTTGACTTGGGAGTGATGAACGGAAGCCAAAATCTCGTGTTCCAGAAGCTGTAAATTCAACTTCAATGATAAACTGCTCTTTAGATTCGGAGAGAGGAAGAATCCTTGGTTCTCCAAATATGATCTGAGGAAGTTTGAAGACACTAAGCTGTACTTTTTCTGCCTCCTCTAGGCACAAAGAGGCATCCTTAGACGCTGCTCCGATTAAAATATCCATTTTATCTTGACCTTCCTCGAATTCAATTTCAGGTAAATTGAGCTGGTTATTCTTGATAATATCTAGCTTTTTGTTGTCTTCTCCTTTCACCATCTGTTCCACAAAGAATTGGACATCAGGATGAGAAGCTATCAAGTCGATTGTTTCATTGGAACAAATACTGCCTTTTTCAATACTTGGATTAAAAATGAAGATTTGTTCGGCAGGTACAATGCGAAGTGGCTTAGTTGATCTATCCCCACAACCTATGGTACGCCTATAAGTAATCTCAAGCTCAAGAGGGACTACTATATCTATTCCGATTGCTGATAAGTTGACTTCTCGATTGTTCAGGATAAGCGTACTTTCTATTCTTGCAATAATTTCACTATCTACTTCACTATTATTGATGATTGTTGCAGAAAAGTTTCCACCTGCTTCTTCTGGTACTAATAATATTTTACTTGGTTCATTTCGGCAAACAAAATCGGTGTCGTATCTCGCCTCTTTACCTTCTGATGCTTCCTTATTGATAACAAACGCAACGTTAGGTTTCACTTTAAGTACAATTTCTCTTGTGCTTTGTCCATTACAAACAAGATCATTTCCACTAATTGTCTTATTAACTTTTCTAGTCACGAATACAGATGTAGAAATCCTATCTTCCATTTTGACAGTCGCCAAGTCCATATTGAAATCTGAATCTATCTCAATTTCGTGTTCCAATCCCTCCTCCACAGAAAACGAGTACTCACCGTTATTAGGAGAGAGTTTGAGTAAACTACCATCATCTTGACAAACCTCAAATGGAACAGTATAATTCACATCGTCATTGATGCTGAAATTTGCATCTGGAGCTTCTAATACGTCAATAAATACTTCGGTTTCGGTCGTTCCAAAAGAATACAAGAGGCGAGCCACACCAAAGCTAGCATTTTCTATTATCGTTTTATTTTCTACGTCTATGTACTCTGCTTTCTTGGGGTTGAATAAGTATTGTCCGTCCTTCTTGGATAAACCTTTACCTGATAATAATCCACCTACATCTCCTTCGAGCTCTAGTGGGGTTAAACTCACATTCAATCCTTTTTCTTCACAAATAATACTTGGGTTTACAGTGATGTGCAATGGTGGATTATTGACTACATAAGCAAGAGGTGGAGAAGTGTTGCAACAACTGTAAGGTAAGTAGAAATCCGCAACGACTGTTCCTGAAGTATTCGTATCATTACCTGAAATATAAACGAGTACAAATGTTCCACCAATTGGAACACCTCCTTTATGCTCTAAGCCATGATGTTTGCTCGCAAAGTTGTGAAAGAGATGTTGGGATTTGATTTCTGTGATTTGTCTTGCCAAATCCTTGTAGTGCTTGAAATAAATTTTGAGGTCTTGAGCAATATTCTTTCCCAAAAGCAAGTGATCTACATCAAAATATGGTAGATTACTTAACACCTCGCTGCTTTCTTGATTATACCGTTCTATTGATTCTTCTAGGGATTTTACCTGCTCTATAAATAGATCGTAGTATTTGCTAAATTCCTCGAATTGATCTACTTCTTTACCACTTTCTTCATTTTCTGCTTCAGCTGTAATTTTTTCTGGAGGTATTTTCTCTCTTACAATTGCAAAATCAACAGTTATCGGATGGAGGTCTTTGATAGAAGATAACTTGTTTACTCTATTTTCTATCTCATTGATATTCTCCAAAATTTTTTCTCTACAAGAGGAATAGAGTTTCAAATATTCTTCTTTTTCTGCTGCTAAGTCTTCACGATCAAACTCAAAACCTTCCTCATCAATCGTCTCTCCTAACTTTAGATAGACCAGATCAAAAGCCAAATTATACTTCGATCTCAAGTTGGTCAAGGTATTAATTACTGCAGAGCGATCTTTTCCAATATGTCCTTCAATACGCAAAAAATCCTGATCTAAGAAGCTGTATTGAAGAGGTTTATCGTAAGGCGCATTGGAACGAGGCTCATCTGGCTTATTTCGTGGATGCTCTAGACGCTGATGAGTGTATTGTCGGTGAGGTAATCCTCTACGGCTAAGTTTTACGTTCCAGTATTCACTAAGTACACTTTCATTTTTGTAATAAAACGGAATAGCCCTGTCTCCGAGTGGATGGCGAGAACTTTTGCTAGGTGTAATCCTAATTTCTTTTTCTTGATCGAATTCAAAATAATCTTTGAGAAGTTCTAATCTTTTGTAAAGTAGTTTTGCTTCTTGAATTAGGTTCGGGGTTCCATTGTAAGATGGAGGTTGTAAAAAGGCGTTTCGATAAATTTTACCTTTATTCTGGTGGTTAACATTAATTTGTCCTAAGAAAAGATGTTTTGGAAAGAGAATGCTAGGTGGAGTGCAGAATGCTACAATCTCGGATAAAACTTCTAAGAGTTCATTGTGGGTTTCCAATATATCGCAAATGTGATCGTATCGATACTGTGCCTCTTGAATATCTTCAATTTTCAGCTCAATAGAAACATCTTTGTCTGTAGATAAAGTAAATGGAAGAAAAAAGGAATTAAGACTGGTATTCAGTTGTAGTTTGCCATCTTTGGTGTTCTTCAATGAACGGATAGCAGTTCTATATTCTGATAAGAATTCTTCTTTTGAAGTCATTTTGGCGAATAAATTTGCTGTCACTTCGTCTCCGCTAGTATCAACGAATCTTCTAATGCGATGTATGCTTGTTAGCTCCTCTAAAGGAAATGTTCTTCCATGAAAAACAACTTCTATTTCTCTCAGCAAAGGGTGCGATAGATTTTCCTCGTCTTTTTTTATATCAAAACTGGAGATAATGGTATCTGCTTGCTCCTCGTCAACCAGCAAAAATCTTATCTTAAATTCTTGTGTCGTTCCTTGCTCGTCACAATCGTTGCCACACAAATCATTTTTGTTTTGTCTGCACTCAAAGAAGAGCAAGACAACTTTGCCTTCTACGGTACTATCCAAAGATTTACCTTCTGAGGAGTCTAGTTCAGCAACTGTCCAAGATGCTAGATCAGCATTTTGTTCATTCTCTTTATTATTTTGGGATACCCCTCTTAGCTCTATTTCTTGAAGGGTGACTCCCTCTTTGTAAAATCCAAATTCACCTCCTTCATGCCTCACCAAATATCCTTCGGAAGTAATTCCCACACCTTCGGAAATATGTATATATTTATCCTCATATCTCACCTCCAATCCACAAATGATGCCCATACCAATCGTATGGATTCGAGTATATCGAGTTTCCTTATCCAAATAGTCCACTACATCATTTAGGCTCTTGTTGGTCAATACCTGATTCGCCTGAAAAATGGGATAACTTGTAATGATCTCGTTCATAGCATTCAGTATTTTTAGGCTGTTCCAAGCACGGTGTGGTTCAGAACAATAGGATTGTAAATAGAATCAGAAGCGGTGTCTTCCCCTTCGCAGGCAAATAGATTTGCTTCTGGATATATATTTTTGAGTTTGGATAAAATATCAATTAAATTATTGAGGGCTTCGGTGCGATTGCAACTTGTTTCGCCCAATCGTTGAGCTTCCAACCAAGCACAATAGGCTTGCTCAAATTCTTGCATTTGGCAGCCACTAATCCAACAGATACGCAGATAGATGTGAGCAGGGGCTTCTCGCCGTAGTGTCTGCTCGACGAAAGTGCGGAACTCCCAATTTTGGAAACGCGCTGGCCAATAAGGTAGCACAACGGTTGCACGGAAGGAGTAAGGATCGCTGTATCGTGGTGTGAGTTCTCCCAAAGTACAGCCATCCATGATTGGATTCATTAAGGTATCCGCAACTTCGTGGATGGCTGGGGTTTGGGTATAACTAGGAGTCAATTCATAACTTTGAAGTTCCTCCACAATTTCTGCTATCGTTTGATCTTTGTCCAAGCAAGGTTGGTAGGCAAGCACTCTATTATCATCTCCTAAAATATTCAGCCGTTCAGGGTTTTCTTCTTTATCAAATTGAAAAGATTGATTGGAAGAGTCTTCTTCTGTAAGTTCTTGAGCAGTGTCTGACTGATTTTCTGTTTTGTCCAATTGATAAGAGTCAATTATGTCATTCAATTTATCAAAGGCGGTCTCAGCATTGTCTTTCTTATTGAAAACACAATCACTCAATAGTACCAATTGCTCACCATTGCTTACTTCAAAAGTATGCTGTTCTTCAACAAAATTACCCTTACTTTTAGGGCGCAAAAGGAGATGCTCAATCAAGTGCATTCCCTCTTGATTACCCAAGTTAGTAATGACCGAAATTTGTTCATCGCGCGTCTCTTTGCTTTCGTAAAATGTGCCATGCGTAGCAATCAACTCACCATCTTCATTCACCAGATCGAAGCCATAAAAACAAGCATCTTCATCGGTGAGTAAGCAGAAGTTATCACGATTTTGTAGGCTTTCTAAAAATTCGTTGCAGCGCGCTTCTTCTTCCAACTGTTGTTCTTTCTCTGTGAGTGCATTTTGAGTTTTTTCAGTATTTGTGCCCTCTTCTTGTTGCTGCTTTTTTAACTTTTCTTGCAGCAAAATAGCTGCTTCCTCTTTCTTGGGTTCGAGTAGTACGAAATAATCCATTCCCACTTGGTCTTCGAGTGCTTGAATGGCAATTGCTTTAGGAACTTCTAATTTTTGGATAAAGGTTTTGGCGAAGTCTTCTTCTATTTCCGTACTGCTTCTTAAAATCAATTGGTCGTCCTTCCAAACTTCTAGGGAATCCTCTTTTGGGATATAATTTTCGCTATCTAATAAATTCTCTTTCAACTTGTTACAAGCACGTTCTGCTGCTAGTTTGGAAGGATAAAATAGTTGTCCTTCCAGCAAATCTCCTTCACACCTCAAAGTATAGAAATGACCGCAGCCCGTGCCTTCCACAGAAGTATTTACTTCATATTTTTGAAGTAAAGCAATCAAATATTTGATATGTTTTGCTCGCTCGCTTCGATTGGGAAATGGAAAGTCGTAAATACCAATTGCTTGACCTTTTGTATTCACCAATTCAAAAGTGTAAGTACATTGATCGTTATCGTAAAACAATAGATAATTTTCTTCTCTCAAAGCATAAGGCAAGAAGTTGTCAAGGTAATCCATTTTGGCTTCTTCCGCAGTTGGGAAATTTTCGCGCTTGCTGCGAATCAATAATTTATCTTGAAAATCATAGAGCGCATAACCATAAGAAACAGTTTCTGCTCGAATGCATGACTCAATTTCCAAGGTGTTCAAATAGGCTAGGAAAGCCGTAAGGGCGGCGTCTCTACTTTCTGCATCTGGATAAGTAATCGCTGAATTGGCGAGTATATCTTCTTCGTCTTTGAGGACAAATCCAAAATTGCATCCCGCTTCATCCACTGTTTTTTCGTAACTTTCTTTTTTAGCGGAAGAGATAAAAAGCAGTAAAACAGATTTGGCTTGGTTTTCGCTTTCAAATTCAAAAGGGGTCACCAAGAAATCTGCTTCTTCGTACAGCAAAGCAATCTGGAACAAACCTTCTTCATTGCTGCGGATTTTGTAAGTCGTTCCCCGAGTCAGGAGGTAGAAAATGAGTTCAGCGATGACTCTTTCCGCATCGCTTTGTTCTGCATAAACAGGAGCTTGCTCGGCTATTAACCGATCTTCATTATTGAATAATTGGATGCCATACAAGCCTTCTGCTCTTGTGACTTGATAGTTGGCTGTATTACGTGCGTGAAGTGAATGCGCTTGGAAGGTTTCTATCGCAGTTGCATCGTCTTTATAATGCTCCACACTACTTAAAATAACCTCATCCGCTGCATCCTTGATCTCGTAGCGATAGGCATATTTTGGATAGACGACTTCGTCCGCGATAGCTGTTCCATCCGTTAGATAGATAAAGAGGTTGGACAAAGCAGCATTTCGTGCTTCTTCGCTGGTGTATTTTTTAGGATGTGTAGCGATAATCTCTCCCTTTTCGTCTTTTAACGCAATTCGATAAGGGCAAAGTTCTCCTTCTATATAATCCTTTAGGTAATTATCGTACTGACCAGCGTAAGCCAAAAGCTCTTCTGTTCTGGCTTCCACCGCTTTTTCAGTAGGCAAAATTTCTGTGCCAATCAGGAGTGGGTGCTCCTCTTTCTCATCATTGATTTGTACAAAAAACGCACCTGTTTCGTTACTGATGTTCCATTGCAACTCGTCTTTACGGACGTAATTGATCAGCATTTCAATGAACGCCTCTCGCTCTTCCACGCTGCTCAATTCAACTGAACTCGTCGCAAATAGATCGCCGCTTGGTGTTCTCAATGCTACGGTAAAATTGCTATCATTATTAGCTGTAGGGGAATAATTGGAGCGCTCTTGTGCCCAAAGGAGCATATTTTTGAAGGCTTCTTTTGCCTTTATATGATCGGTGTAAGTGGAAGTGCTTTCTAGTAGTAAAATTGCGTCTTCGCTCTCATCAAATACAAGGTTGACCAGTAATTTCACTTTTAATTGTCCATCTTCTCCCATTGTGCCTACCTCAAATCGAATTCTGCAAATGCGGTGTAAAACCGCTTGCAGTGCCATATCTCGCTCCACTTCGTTTTCGTAACTTTCTGGATGAACAGCAATGGCATCTCCCGAAAGATTATTCAGACGGAAACGGTATTTTTCTCCTTCCTCAAAAGCTTCGTAATTATTTTCTTCCATTGCCAAGCCAATGAATTCATTCCATGCAGTTTGAGCCTCTTCTTCCGTTTTGAAAGCACCCACACTGCGCATCAAAACGGTATTGACTGCTCCTTCCACTTCATTTCGCAGTTCAAAGAAGTACATATTTTCTACTTCCAGCAATTGCATTTCGGGCAATTCATCGTTCAGGCAATAAAGAAGATTATCTACCATCAAATTGCGTTCACAAGCAGTGGCGTATTGATGAGGATGAGTGGCAAGGACTGTCCCTTTTCGATCTAACAATTCAAACCCATGAGGTAAATTACTATCCATTTGATCAAGCAAATGATAGTAAACACGATGTCTAGCCAGCGTTTTCAGAACTTTATGCGCTGCTTTGTGCGCTTCCAATTCTGTCAAATAAGAAGGCACACCCTGAAAGATCACGAAATCTTCGAATCGAATTTCAAATTGAAAAGTACCAGGCTTTCCGTCTATAAAAGGATCGGCGACTTGGGGAGTATTGAGGTAATAAAAAATGCTTTCCATCCAATAGTCGCGCGCCAATTTGCTTGCATAAGAAGTGGTGTGAAAGGCAGTGATGGTTTTGTCGTTGTAGAGCTCCGTTTCAGCTATTCCTTCGGTTTCCGTAATTTTGAAAGAAAAAGTATCTTCCTCTTCACTTTTGCAATAATTTTGAGGGTCAGCTGCTAAGGTTAATAAGGTTGCAAATTTCTCGCTGGCTTCGCTTTCTGATTCGTAGCCTTTCTGACTTTTGAGTAGTAAGTTTCCATTTAAGTAGTCTTTCAAATTGTAGAAGTAGCATTCTGTGGCTTGATTGGTTTCGCATATAATTTCTGAACCGTACAAAGCCATGCCTAGCAATCGTTGAATATCTGCATCTCGCTCAATTTCGCTAGTGTAGGTCTCAATGCTTTCTGCTATACAGTTGCCCGCCTCATCGACGATCAAAAAACGATATTCAAATTCATTGTGCACTGTGCAAGTCAAGCGGCGATAGTATTTTTCTTCGCAAAGTAAGGGAATGATTGCTTCGCTCGCTTCAATGATTTCTGCTTCATTTTCGTATTTTTTACTGCATAAAATCGCCTTTTCTTCGGGAATTTGAAATTGCCAAAAGCTGCCATCATTTCGCTTCTTTATAGGAGCAAGCGTTCCGCGCTCATGACCATCAATGCCAAGTAATCTTGACACACGTTTTTTGAAGCCTGCAACGTTGGGGGTATCCCAGATGCTTATTTCCGCGCCTTTATGATCAAATTGATTGTAATAATCGAAGGCTTTACCCCTATTTCGGCTGATATCTGGATAGTTTTTAAGAAACTTAGATTTATCTTCTATAATTTTCTCAGGTTTTTTTCTAGCTCCATCCGCCTCATACACTAAGAGGACATAATCGCTGAAAGATTCTCCAAAACGCGCCAATATGTGATCGAGAAATTCATTTTTGCGTTGATAAAAGGTATCTTCGTTTTCACTGATATAATTCAGATATTGAAAATAATCATCGGGTGGTGCGCCATCTGAATCATTGGTAGGGCAGTCGTTTGGATTTGTAATTAATT
This sequence comes from Bacteroidota bacterium, assembly GCA_039176995.1. GTDB lineage: Bacteria > Bacteroidota > Bacteroidia > Chitinophagales > Saprospiraceae > JAAUTG01. The sequence goes on along the minus strand of JBCDFY010000059.1, from coordinate 14,349 downwards.
CGCTAACGCCCGTAATTGAACTAATGGATTGTGCAGCATAAGTGCCTAGTCCTGAACCTCTTTTAAAATTACCGTCGGTTTTTTTGATGGAAAAAAGATCGCGTACATTAGCAAGTTGGCTTAAATAATTGGCGAGAATTTGATCGAAGAAGAGCAAATACGCTTTGAGTTGTTTGGCTTCTGCTTTGCGTTGAGCAGAGGCGATGTCTTTCAAACCTTCTTCGCCAATGCCATAAGTAATTGGAAAATCTTCTTGGATGGAAGTATATTCGCTCAAATCCGCTCGAAACGTTCCTCTTGGCACTTCCAAATCTAAATCATAAGCGTTTAGCAGGGATTTATTGCTCGCTAGTTTCTCTTCTGTATAGCGATTTCTAACTTCATGCTCATCTAATCTTTGAGGCAATACTCCTTTGTAGAAATTGATACTAGAGTTATCAAAATCAAAATGGGGCATATACTTATCGTGCAGTGGCAGACACCACGGTTCTCCTTTGGTGTACGCAATATCGTCTATGTAGTTGACCAACAAGAATCTTCGAATCGCCAATACACCAGGGATGTCCATCACAATATTAATGATGTCAGAAGTGTAAATTTTTTTTCTTGGATTTAATCGCTCTAAATCATCTGAATCTATAAAACCGTGACTTTTTTTCTTGAGTGGACGCCCCTCATAAATTTCTTCAACGGACTTGCCTTTGGCTAGCAATTCTTGCAGGGTATAGAAATGAAGTGTCGGAGCAAGAAATTCTTCGACTTGCTTGTAGATTTCCAACATCACTTCGTTCACATTGGCATCGGCAGTAAGTTCAATATCTGCACAAATAGCAATGCCTTCTTTACCAAAGAAAATGACCTCTTTCAAATCTTCGCACAAATTGCGGTGCGCATTCATAATGGCATAGACTTCGTCGAGCGTTTCCGAACGCGTATCTATGGGTTGTCCACAATCGCTTAGGATTAACTGATCTTCAAATTCGATACAAACATTATACAATCCATTTATTTTGAGTTCATTATTAGCAATTGTTTCATAATAAAAACGAGCCGTAGGATCACCATCTTCTTGCTCTGCCTTGTTATCCAAATAAATCGGACATTCTCCACGATCTGCTGCTTCTAGCCAAGCATTTCTAACGCCTGGTAAGTCAATTAACAGTCTTCTAAAATCGTTTACAGTAACTGGATTGCAAGTGAGAATTTGGCAAGCTGTGAAGAAGTTATTTTCTTCTGAACCCGTTTTTTGTGTCAATAAATCTTTAATGTCAAACTGCGTGCGATACCCCAAATCAGTCAAGGCATAGCATAGCACCTCCAGTATCGTAATCCCTGGATCATGAATATTGTAGTCTGTCCAAATGGCACTACCCAGCCGTTCAATATGCTCAAGCCCTAACTTCCGCAGATGCTCGAAGCTGACGTGCTCTGGAAAACTACTATTCGGTAGTTTTGGTATGGTAATTTGTTCTAGCATTTGGTCTAAAAAGTCAGATTTTAAGATTTAATTCCTTGACAGGCTTGGTGACTCCACTTCTATCAATTTCCAAAGATGATTAAACAACTTATTTGTCCCCCAGTCGCCTTTCCAAATCCTCTATTTTTTCACTCAATTCCTTGATCGCCTTTATCAAAATCGGCACTAAACTTTGATAAGCAATAGATTTTGTATTTCCTTCTTGAGGATCACTGCTCACTTTGATTGCACCTTTGAAAAGTTCGGCTACCATATCCTCCTCTATGCCATACTGTATGCCTTCTTCTTCTGGCAAATTCAAGCGACTTTCGTTCCATTCAAAAACAATAGGGCGCAATTTTTTTAAATCCTCTAGCACTTCTCCAATGTCATCAATAGATTGGGGTTTCATTTTTTGAATATCTGCCAAAGTATAGTAAGATAATGCTCTCGCCGTTCCATTCACATCTAATTCAAAGTTCTGCGGCTTGCGAAAAACACCTAATTTGGCGTTGACATTGAGTTGCCCGTTAGGTTGTTCCGTCTGCCTTTTTTCTGGAAAGACTCGGACTTCAGCAGGCGTATTAGAACCTTCCGAAGGCAATTCGGGAATGATGGCAAATAGCGTTTCACTTGCTTGTGCAACATTGACTTCGTTGCTATTCTTACCTGCTTCTCCTCCTTGTCGAAAAGAGAATCCATAGGTCGAATTGGAGATGAAAATAGAGTTATCGTTGTCAGTTCCTAGTGCTAAATAGTTTTCAATGTCAGGACGTGTATTGAGAATGGATAGGGTAGGATTTGGCTTTTTATTATCTAAATTGAATAGGAATTTTCCACTGCTTTCGTCGTTGATTTCTAAGTGATATTCGGGGGCATCCGTTCCCATACCGATATTGCCGCTGGGCAACATCACCATCACATCTTCTCCTGCACTGCTAGCTAAATCTGCACAAGGATCTTCGATAGATGCTCCAATATTAAAACTGTAACCACCTGAGGCATCACTCACCAAAGTGAACTTATTGTTATTCAAAATTTGAGTCGCATAGTAAGTTTGGTTTTCTGTGTTCAAAATACTCACCGCTGGACCAACGCCTGCTTCGGATTGCACTAAGAATCTACCTTGCATACCGTCCATTGCATCTATTAAACCACAAGGTTCTTCTGTGCCAATACCCATTTGCGAAATGTTCTTTTCATTCTTTCTGACTACCATCAACGCCATGCCTTGATCTAAATCCGTTTTGGCGCAATATTCTTCATAATCCGCACCGTGTCGAAAAATAAATCCTTTTGGAGCATCAGTTACTAAGCTCGCGTATTCTTTACCAACACCTGTACTTAAGTAGTTTTGATCGGTGCTTGGGTCAAGATTGGCAATGCAAAAAACAGGGTCTTCTTTATCTTCCGGATTGAAGAGAAATTGTCCTTTTTGGCGATCAGTAATGTCAAGCATAGCCTGCGGTTCAGCGGTACTGATCCCTACTCTTGCCAAGCCATTAGAATCTGGTTGGATAACCATGAGCAAATGCCCTTCTGTAAAGTCCATTTCCTCCGTTGCAGCGTCTACAAATTCTCCATGCCGAAAAATGAAGCCTTTGGGAACATTGGTGTTAAAACCACTTTCTTCTTCATTCAGCCCCTGCAGAAAATAGAAGTGTTCTTCTTCTATGCCAACTTTGATGAGGTTGAGCGTTGGTGTTTCCATAGTTTTCGGTAAAATCATAAACCTCCCATTGCCATCTTCCACATCCAAAGTGGCTTTCGGAATTTCCGACTCAAACAATTGCCCAATACCCACACAGTCGTACACTTTGGCGTACATGACTCCTGCTTCTACATCAGTTTCCCAATCTTCATCCTGCACAGGTACAATTAGTGATTCCCAATCCTCATTTTCTCCTGGCTCAATCAAGGAACAACTTACGCCTCCTGCTTTTACTTGCCACAAAGCTTGATTATGCACTACCACAGAACCCTCTGGATAGAATACCCCTGGTCGCCATTTTCCCATGAAAGCGTCATCACGTTTATTGAGCGTAGAGTCAATCAATTCCGCAAAATCGTTGCTGGAAATGGGTTCTCCATTGCGAAATAATCCTTTTAATTCTTTTCTGCTTTTAGTGTTCATATTTTTTGCTTTTGACCAGTCCCCAAACGAAAATTAACTGGTACTCAAGGTTAAATCTTCTAATTTTTCGTAACCCAATCCACGCTTGTCGATCTTACTTTTTTCATTTGGTTTGCAATTGAAATCTTTTGAATCGATGTTAGTATTTTCGGAAGGTATAAAGATGGAAATTGGGGTGTTCGCTTCTATGACACTAGCGTCATCATCCGTATTGTCGCGCATCATTTTGAAATCAATCACATGATCCACATAGTCTTGTTCTTCTACAAAATTGAGGATATCCGAGCGATGAATTTTTCCACCAAAGTTAATCTTGATTGCACTCGAGAATGCCCAAGGGGCTAGAAATTCTTCGATGGCTGCTTTAAGTTTCTCTTCGTGAAAACCTAGTGCTGTAATATGTGATTTGAATTTGACTTTGAAATCTACTTTGATCTTTTCGTAAACTGGATTGAGAACATTTAGGTAGTCTCCCCTTACAAAAACAGTGTTTCGTTCTTCCAAAAAGGCTTTGATTTCCAGCAACTTACTCTTCGTGACCTTGGGTTGTAAACGATCTACTATTTCTAAGTTTTTGAAATCGGGGATGACCGCAATTACTATTTCGCCTGCCTGTAAGATGAACTCTTTTGTAGAATGATTCAAGCATTTGACTTTGTAAAGTTCTGGGAAAGCCTCCAGCACCAATCGCTCGTAATCGTAGAGCGTAATCGCCCGTCCTTTATGGCGTAGTCGCTCGCTGATTCGGATATAAAAATCAGTAGAAGATTCAGCGACTCTACCTCCAAAAGAAGGATACAATTGCTCAATTTTTTTAACCGCAGCATCGCCTAATTCTAGTTTGCCAATCGTTTTAGCTGGCAATGGCGCAAGTAAGTGATCTGCTGCATTTGTATTGTTTTGAAAAATAACTTTTGCTGCTTGTGCATGGACACTGATGACTTTACTGACTGCTTTTGGACTACCCAAAGTAGCAGCCTTAATCCAATGCAAATGATTGGGCAGAACGGTATTGTTTTTATTGATGTCCGCAGGAATTGCCAATTGTACAATACCCGATTTAATCAAACCTTCGGTCGAATCCGCAGGAATTAGATGGTCTTTAAAATCTGTCCAAGTATTGTCTCTTAGGTACTGCCATTTGATGATTGCAGTCTCTACCTCGGCATCTGCGGTATTTTCAGAGAGTTGGAAGAGTAGAGAAAGACTTTGTTCAGATTCCAGATTCTCTACGCCAACGAATAAGGCTCCTTGCTCCTCGAATTGAGGTAATAGAGTTTTTCCATCAGGTGCTTCGAAGACTTGATAAGTATTTTCAAAAGGATGTAGATGAATGAGTTGGATGTCGTTTTGAGTATCTGTGGTAGATTCAGAAGTATAAGATAAAGTTAAGTGTTTTAGGCTTGGAGTATAGGGTGGATTAGGGATGATGACCGTGGCTTTGTTCATTTTAATTTCCGCGCTAGTTGCTTTCTGAGGCTCTGATTCGCCTTCAACTGAATAGTAAGCCCCTAATATTTTAGTGGGATATTGAGCAGCAGCTAACATCTGCCTCGTCATCACACTTTGGAATTGGTCATGTAGAAAGTCTTTGTTTAATCTAATTTCAATAAAACCATAGTTAGTAGTAGTATTATAATCTTCCAGCTCGCTTTCTTGAATAGCAAAAGCTAAATTTGAGTTAAATGAAATTCCATTTTGGAATAATTCGATCTTACCAGTAAGATTCTTGTCTCCTTGGCTTTTCAGAATTTTCGCATCAATAGTGAAGTCCTTAACAGTAGGAGAGTCATCATATCCTTTGTAGTACGCTTTAAAATCAGTCTTCTCCCGATTATTTACTTCTATTACTGGTAATTCTTTCAGTCCTTCCCACTCCAATCCCAAAGTCACCGACTCCAAACTCTTCTGAAACGCCTCTCTACTTCCCACATACAAACTTGATCCTTTCTTCGGAATTGGACCAAAAGGCAAAAAGGATTTCTTTGGATCAACTGGGCCTAAGTCATTGAACGCCAGTATATCGCTCATGCCACTTACCTTGATATGAAGGGTTATTTTGCTAATCGTCAAACCTTTCCATAACTCATAATTCATTGCCGCTTTAGGAATCCGAATGCGCACCACAGGTAAATCCGTACCTAAATCCGTCTTTAGTTTTTCTGCATTGAAAGGCACAACAGCAGGCATGGAAGCATCTAAAGTGAATTTGATGACTTTTTTATTCGTTATTTTATCTACATCTTGAGTTACTCTAATCCAATCCTTTTCACCACTCACTTCAATGTTGAGATTTTCTTTGATAGGTAGTTCAAAATCTCCATTAGTTCCATTCCCTTCAAAAGTAATTGTTACGGTTCTAGTGCCTTCTGCCAAAAGCAATTCTCTCGAAGCGATAGCAAAACCAATGTAAGTATCTTCCAAATTATTTTTAGCTCCAAGTGTCGCCCAAGAAGGGTTATTGACTGTCTTTGAGAAAGGGGTTCCTGCGCCATCAGCAGAGTTGGCAATTGGAGCAATATTTAGGTGATTATCATCATCTTTAAAAATCGTCTTCAAGTCAACAACTTGTGCTCTATTGAATACATTGTCTTGCTCCAAAGCATAAAACAAATCATTGCCTTCGCTATCCTTTCCAGCCTTAAAGCGCGTATCTTTTTTGAGTTCGTGTTCTTGTATATTTTTCGCCAATTCAAAAAAGAGGTGAACTTGATCGGCAATAGCAGTTTTGGTTTTGAGTTGGAGGACTTCTTTGTAGTAGAAATCCAAATGTCTTTGTGGTAATTGATTGAGGTCATCTTGGAAAAGTTGAAACAGTTCCAAAAAGGCAAGGAAGAGTGTGATGTGAGGAGAGTGGTCGTTGCGCTCCAGACTTTGTTGAAATTGGAAAGGTGCGCTCTGAATGATTTGGAAAAGGATATTATAGGTTTCCGTAAATAACTCTTCTAGGCGATCTTTTGCCGCTCTTATTCTGACTTTAGGATCATCTAAATCAGGAATTTTAAAATCGCCAGTTTCCTCATCTAACTCAAATTCAGGCGTGAAAAAACTGGTATCTGCTTCCACTACCTCTGGGTCTGCGAGATTCCACATGGGAGAGAATGGACTGCCATTCTTTAAGCGATAGACAGTTAAATCTATTTCAGGATAATTTATGACATCAATCCTTCGCGCTCCTTTTTCGTAGGATAATAATCTAGGAAGCAAGGTATTAAGGTTTGCCTTTACTAGGCGACTGATTTCGCTTTTGAGTGGAGAAGTAGATTGAATGTGGCGATGCCACTCTTCAATTTGGCGAAGAATTTCAAGGGTTTGGTGAATGAGTTTTCGGATTTGTAAGCCCGAGGGTAATTCTTCCAAAATGGCTTCAAATTCCTTTTTGATGGGTATTGGGTTGGTTTTTTCTATCGCAGCGATGATAAAACTATTGTCTGCATTCCAAAAAGCGGACCAGTCGCCTGCTTCGTTGTCAGTTACATCAAAATATTTAATGCGTTTGGCAAATTCAGTTGTAAACAACAAATAGTCTTGCACCGTTCGTCCATCTATCTTCACAGACGAAGGCTTCAATGCTACCAATGATCGTTGCGATTGACTGGTACCATTGTTGAGCAGTGCATTTTTTATGTCGGCTACGGATTGTCCCATTTATGTTTTAAAAGGTTTGAAGTTGTTTGATCTAGTTTGATGGTTGTTCGAGATTGTTTAGTCAGGCGATTAGGTTGATATCCGTTCCTTCCTCTAAATAGAATGGATAGACAAAATTGAACCGAGTATTGGTTCCTCTTATCTCAAAAGCAACATTAATCTCCAATACACCTTCGTTGATATTGGCATCAGAGACCGTAATGTCTAGTGGATTGATGCGTGCTTCGTAGTAAAGAATCGCCGTGCGCACCATATCTTCTATAATTAGCAGTGTCACTCGATTGATGGGTTCAAAGACCATTTCCTCCAAATTGCAGCCATATTCTGCCTGCAAGACCCGCTCACCAATCGTCGTACTCAATAAAATGCTTAAACTTTCTTTAATGTCTTCCACATCTGACACCATTTCGATTGCGCCCATTGCTCGATTAAATCGCGGTGGAAAACTCCAACCTGTTCCCAAAAAAGAAGTTTGTTCCATCATTTAGTTTTTGCTGAATAGGTGATGCCAATTATTCAAATCAACACTACACATTACCCTCCAATCAGAACTGTTGGCGCACCCACAACTATTGTCCCTCCATGTGCAGTCAAGTCGCCCATTCTCGCTGCGGGTTTTCCACCAATCATCACTGTGGCAGAACCCAAAACGATGCTGTCGGGCGGTCCTACGCAAGTAACCATATCACCCAGTACAGCAGCAGGCATTCCCGCAATCAAAACAGTCGGTACACCTGGTCCTATAATTGGACCACCAACGTGTGGTACAACTCCCGTCACCATTGGGCAAACGTGGTTATCTCCGATTCTAGCGGCCATTTTACTCATAATCTATTTAGTTGATTTGCACCAAAGAACCCTTAATCTTCATAATCGCACTACTCTTATATTCTGAACCTGCGCCACTTTCTGCTTTGTGCTGCGCTTGCGCTTTTTCCTCTATATTGACTCCTTCAATCTTTACATCTCCAGTGGCTTTCAGCATAATATCTTTTGCACTTTCGAGGCTAATGCCATCTGAATTCATGCTTATTTTATTGCCATTTTGATCTTCTACAAAAACGCCACCGGTATCGTCATCTAGCACCAACTTATTGCCACTTGGAGTTTCCAAGGTCACGACCTTTTTTTCATCGTCAATGTGAAATTTGATCTCACTTTTGGTGACCAACCCTCTTTCAAAATTGTCGTCTTTAGCTTCGATTGGACTAGGCTTGGCACTGCTATGCAGCATCCCGAGAACGACAGCATTTCTAGGGTCATCATTCACAAAGCCCACGATGACTTCATCGTCAATCTCTGGACGAAAAACCCAACCCCGATTTTCGCCAGCATCCAAAGAAGCTAATCTCGCCCAAGTGCCCTCTCCTGCTGGATCAATCATAGGCAAATAAACCAAAATTCGTTCTTCGCTTTCAGGATCGCCCTCCAATTGCTTCACCACGCCAATTTGTAAGCCGTTGATGCCAGGTAATAAACCGGAAGCGGGTGGCGCAATGATTTTACGATTTTCATAGAACCATTCTGGTGATTTCCCAAATTGAATGTGCGTGTACCATTCTCCTTCCATCAATTCTTGTCTAATCGCAGTAACAATGGTATTGCCGTTAAAGCGATCTCCCACGCCAGAAACTTCTACCACTTCTCCTACCTTCACATCATGAGTGCCGTCCACTTTTGCACGACCAATTATTTTTCCAAGCTGACTCCAAGTTTGTTGTGCTTCTGCCCAAGCTTTCAATTCCGCAGTTTCGACTTTACCGCCATGCTTATATTCTAAAGCGGATAAGCCAATGACAGCAGCCAAGTCACTTTCGGTCAGATTTCCTTGTTTGTTTTTGGTGGAAACCGCAACTTCTTCTTCCAAAACTTGCTGAGTTGCCATATCCCAAGCACTACATTTTACACTCTGATACTGATGTCGCGCATCCATTTCTGCTTCAAATTCGTGCAGCACACCACCATATTTCAGATTTAGCTTGGGAGACTGTCCAAAGTCGGGCTTCTTAATGGCTAACTTACCATCATCCACGATGACCAACTGTCCATTCATCTCTGCTCGGCTCATCACAAAATCCCAGTCTGTACAGTAGTACTGTACCAATTCTTGATGTTGAGCAGTGGTACTTTCTACTATTTTGTCTAAACCATAAGTGCCAATAATTTCCTCCATTGCGTCGCTATCTTTCACTTCTGAAAAATATTTGTCTTTGCGACCAATTGTCATTTTTACGCTTTCATCTCTGCATTCCAAAGAGAGGGTGGAGACCCCATTTTGTCTAATTTTAATGGCGTGCTTGATGATAACTCCTTTAAATAGCGTTTTCTCATTAGAATCGTATCCCACTTGGATTTCAATAGATTTTCCGGGAATTAAATCTCCCGAGCTACTGATTTCAAAGGTTTCCTCTGCGGCTTCACCATCGCGCAACGTCATACGCGCATAGGGAATTCGATTGATCTCCTTGTGAATCATCAGCGACAGAAACTCATATGCCTGCGGCAATTCTGCTCCATCTGCCAACACTTTAAAGGTGATAGCACCTACATTCGCTTCTCGTACAGCAGGTATTATTCTTCCGTCCATTGCTAATTCGCTGTTCTTTGAAGCGGCGGAAATCGCAAATCCTGTCCCGCTTTCAGTTTTCTAAAGTTGGTTATGTTGTTGACTTTGGCTATTTCAAGATAGTAGCGCGAGTTTTTATAGATTCGATGCGTCATCAACGGCAAATGCACGTTGCTCTCCACTTTTCGCAAATGAGTTAGATCAGGGGAATTTTTGTTTTCTTCTCTTACGCGTCTTTCGGCTTCTTTATAATTGAAAAAAGTTGCACTAATCTTGGCACGTAATGGTGTGCCATCTGATTTGAAAAGGGTATAAGTGATTTGCAAGTCAGACAATACACAAGGAAAAGATTTAGCCTTTTTATCGTCGAATCCTAGACCAACAATTTTTAGTAATTTCGGCTTGTGGATTTCTCCTGATAAATCATAAACTACTTTTTTTAGTAGATCAATTTGCGCAGGTACTTCTTTCTTGCCCTCGTCCGTGTAAGTATAGCCATAAATGGTATTCGTACCATCTATGGTGAATTCTAACTTCAACTCTTGCGGCGCGGAGGATTTGAATTTTTCTTCAACGCCTTGTGCACCTTTTGCCGCTTTTTTGTCGTATTCTAGCTTGAAATTTTGACTGTACTTTTCTGGATTGACAGGCAATACAAAACGGTTAGGTGATTCCGCAGGATCTGTCAGTTTCTTATTTTTGTAAGCACTGATAACCACCTTTTTAGGATGTCCTTGCATAAGATTAGCGTTCTTCTTTATCTTTTAGAATTTGCAGAACTTGCTCCACACAAGCAGTCACAATCTCTTCTTTCGATTCGCCTGAACCTGACGAGGCGGAACTATTTCCCGAAGCCGTATTATTTTCTTCCACGGCTACTTTGATATGAATTTCCTTTACTTCTATCGGCATAAAAACAGTTTTAAGAAGCATACTCTACTCTGAAAAAATTACAATTTAGTTCCAAGGTCTCAATCAAAACTTCACTTTTATCCGCGCTTAAATCTGCAACTGACCACTTTTTTGGCCAAACGTGTGTACATTTCCAGGTAACCAATGGTTCGTGATTCGAATTCAGCAAAGAAATAGTGAGATTGATAGGTTCAATTTCAAAATTTTCTATCGCTTTTTTGATCCAAGCAATCACTTTTGAATTGGTGACTAGACCGCGCTTCAAAACTAAATCTTCATATTTAGTCCGAATAGGTAGCTGATGTTCAAAACGATTTTCGCCTCCTTCCTTAATGGATTCTGTCTCTACTGTAGCCGTCAATCCCCCGACGGATTGAAAAGAGAAATCATTATCGGTAGGTGAAATTTCTTTTGGAAAATCAACCCGAAAATGAAAGGAAGGAGGTGGATAGTAATTAGCCATATTAGGTTACTCGTTTTGTATAACTAATCCCTCGTGAACTAACTCCATCGTTTCAATCGCCACTTCGTTGCCATCTGATTTTAGGTCAGTGGATTGTACCTTAGTCGGCCACGCATTTTTTACTTTCCAAACGACGACTGGTTCATGATTTTCGTTGAGTAAGCTAATGGTAATATCGCGTCTTTGAATGGTATTTAGCTTTACTGTATTCCACCAACTGTAGAACTCGTTATCTCCTTTAAATGTGCCTCTTTTCAGCGTTATATTGCTGAATTTTTGCATACCAGGCATCTTAATTTTATTATATTCAGGACTGTCACTATGTCGGTATTCGATCATCTCTGTTTCTACATCTAGCCCTGAAACTTCGGAAAAGCCAATTTTTGTTCCTGTCCAATCCACTTGGAAATGAAACTTGGGTAATGGATATTCTGCTGCCATTATTTTATGGTTTTAAATTTTATGTACTGTTTGATTCCCTAGCCAACGGTCGCAAGCTAATAGCCAATAGCTCACCATTAATGGTTTTAGGATTCCTGCATTTTATGAGAGAATTTCAAAATTATAAATTCAGCGGGTCTTACTACTGCCATACCAATCTCTACATTCATGCGTCCTTCTAAAATATCCAATGCGGTCATTGTAGCACCCAATCCCACATTTACAAAAAATGCATCTTCTGGTTTTGCTCCAGCTAAAGCACCTGCTCTCCATTGGAGAAGTAAAAAGTTTTCAATCATCGCCCGTACTTTTGTCCAAGTGTTGGCATCATTAGGCTCAAATACAAAGCGTTCCGTTGCCTTTTTTATAGATTCTTCTGCAAAATTGAAGAAGCGACGGACGGGAACATAGCGCCATTCGTTATCGTTTCCTAGCAGTGTTCTCGCACCCCAAATCAAAGTTCCCTTCCCAGTGAATGCACGAATCGCATTGATGGATTTTCCAGTCGGAGCATGTACGTTCAGACCGTTTTGAATATCATTAGTAATCTTAATGGTGGGCTTGATGACTAAATTTAGGGCTTCGTTAGCAGGTGCTTTCCACACACCTCTAGCATTATCTACTCTGGCATAGACGCCAACTACCGCGCTACTGGGAGATATATTCATCGGTATTCTGCCTATGGCTAATTTGATCTGATTATATACTTGTAGATCACTCTCCTCCACTGCACTCATCATGGCACTGTGTAGAGCACCACTATCATCTACTTCATTCAAATGATGTGCTAGTTCGACTTGTGCTTGGTCGTAAGCATAATCCAAGGAAGATTCCAGATTGGGATAATAAACCGCTCCGTATCTTAATTCCTGTGTTATGCCACTTCGAACTCCATTAAAAGTAGGTGGTGATGCAGAAGTATCTGCTTCGCCATTGATGGCCGCATCAATATCGTCAGAGGTATCGAATACGTCTATTACTGCAAAACGATCTTGTAAATTTGCACATTGTTGTAGCGCTAAATTCGCTAGTCCATAATAAGTGTCTGCATCGCTCATTCCTTGTGATTCAGGAAAAACAATCAAAGTAACTTCATCTTCTTTTGCGACTTCATTTAAGCCTCTAGTCAGTCCACTGTTGTTATTTCCTGCGGATAGTAAAGTTCCTACTGGTTCGGTATATCCTCCTACAGAAACAATATAACAAGGACCACCACCATTAGCAAAGAACATTTGCAAAGCATAGTACATATGGTGAATGGATCTATCGCCATTAAAATCGGCATTCACTTCTAAACCAATTCTATTTCCATCTTCATCTTGTGTCTCCTTAACAGTAGCAAGAATATTTACTTCTTTTTGAGGACCTCCGAAGTAAGTTTCATATTCTAATAGGGAAGTGATTCTGAAAGGTTGGTTCGTTAAATCTGCACCATTTCTTTCTGCTTTTTCTGTGAATCCGATAAAAGCAGGAATAGCAGTTTCCACGGCTGCCACGGAAGGAGGAAAAATAGAAATTTCCTCAATATATACTCCTGGAGTTCTATAGGTACTTGGCATAATATTGTACGATTAATAGTGTTACGGAATTTGTTTTCATAATTTTGACAGATAGACTTCCGAAAGCAAGCGATTTCCTGCAACCTCTATGGTGCGAGGGGATGCATTCGGCAAGGAGCTATCATTTTTAATACTGACTTTAGCTTGGCTTAAAAGGGGTTGCGGTTCGTCAGAAATATATACAGTTTGTTGGTTGAGGGTTTCTTGGGTGATACCGTCTTTATCTAAAGTATTGCTTTCATTTGGCATCGGAATGTATTTCCAATAAGTAGAGCGATTTTTGAACCGAATCTCAAAAATAGGCGTCTGTATTTCGCTTTTATCCTCATTCATACGCAATTGCCCATTATCTTCTAGCAATCTAAAATCATCTAAATCTGTATCGTGGACAATGTCTACGATGCCTAGGAGTTTTGAATTATTTTTTTGGTCGAAAAAGTTGGGTTGTACATATATCGGATGAATGCTGCTGAAACTGGGGGCTTCCACAACCAGATTGTAAGCTCCTACTTGTAGCTCTTCGAATTTTAGCTTCACTTTTTGCAAGGTCTGTCCATTGCCATCAATAGATAGAACAGGCGTTGCACCATCATCATTTTCTAAGTTGAAATTTGCTGTAGTAACGGTTACTGATTTGGGGAAATGGTAGCTGAAAGAGGCAGTTAAAGTTTCTCTGAAAGTTTCTTCACTAGAGAAATATTTACGTGCATAAACGGCGTAAACTAACTTCTGGTCGACGGTTGTTATCTGCTGATAATCAGTGGCTTCTTTCCAAAAATCACTGTTTGCCGTAGTTTCAGTTTCTGTATTTCTAATCGCCTCAAAATGGGCGGTTCCTACGCTTACGACACTTCCCATTTCATAAGCTGTATTGCCTTGAAATTCGAGTGCAGGACTAGCTAAACTCGGATAAGTTTTTCTGGCTCCAGTATTAGTAAAATGATAAAAGGTTTCTACAGAAGTGCGGAGTGGTAAATTAGTAAAGTTTCGGAATAGAGGGTTCTGAACAAAAATTTGTATACCCAAATTGAATGTTTCAGGCAATTCAGTAAAGGGTTCATAAATCTTTACATCATTCTCCAAGGTTTCTTTGACTTTTAATGCTATCAAAAAACCTGTGGGAGTCATTCGGAGGAGCATTTTGTGGGATTGCATCATTTTTTTAGTAGC
>JBCDFY010000058.1:0-31027 GCA_039176995.1 Bacteroidota bacterium | reverse complement strand
CTAAAAAAGGATATCAGTTTTGGTATCAATTTCAATGCACCAAAACGTCCACAACAAGAGCTGCAGCAAACCAGTCCACAGACGACGCAACAGAAAGAAAAGCGCGAATATTTTACGCAAGAAGGAGAGCAATTAGAACAGCAAGCCTCTTTGATGGATCGCTTGCCAAGTTGGGGTTGGAGCAAGAGAAACGAGGCTACCTCCAATCCAGAAATGGTGAATGAATATTTAACCAAGTATGTAAATATTGCTAGAGCAGAAAGTCAAGAATTTGAATTGCCAGCTTCTATTATTTTAGCTAATGCCATGATCCACAGCGATATAGGAGCAGCTGATTTGTCGAAGAACAGCAACAATCATTTCAGTTTACCTTGTACAGCGGATTGGAAAGGCGCAGTCAATTGGAATAACAAAACTTGTTTTAGAAGCTACGACCAAGTGGCGACCAGTTTTCGAGATCATAGCTTATTTCTGACAACGGGCGAAAATTCAGAACTACTAAAATTAGGAAAGACAGACTATAAGGCTTGGGCAAAAGCCATCGAAAAAATCGGCTACTCTAGCGAGCGAAAGCTGGCCAAACAACTCATCAAACTCATAGAAACCTATCGACTACATCAATTAGATGCCAACTAGCGCGACCCAGCTTGATGCCCAAAGTCCTTGGTGAGTTTCTTGACTTTGGGCAGATGGGTTACGTTTTTGTTTTAAATTAGATTTTAGGGCAGTGATAAAATGTAATGCTCTATGATCGGTAAGCGTGGAAGCATGGAGCGATTGCTAAGCCCTGTAATTCCTGCTTACCAATCCCTTCGGGCTTAGCAATCAGGAATTACTCACAGCATTACTTATTTTACACTGCTGATTTTAGACTTTATGTCTGCTAAAAATGGCAATTTCTTTCTAAGGGCAATTAAATCTTCTTTGTGAATAGTCTGAGTATGTACTACTCTTCGATCAGCGGCTTGAAATAACCACTCCCCTGCTGGACTCAAAATACAAGAATCTCCAGTGTAATAATAACCTCCACCGTCCTTCCCAACACAATTTACGCCAACTGTAAACGATTGATTTTCAATTGCTCGTGCCTGTAATAAGGATTTCCAATGAAAGCTACGTGTCACTGGCCAATTTGCTAAATAGATCAATAAATCATAATTTTCTGCATTGCGCGACCAAACAGGGAAGCGCAAGTCGTAGCAGATCAATGGACAAATTTTCCACCCTCGCCATTCCACAATCAACTTTTTTGTACCAGCTTCGTAGGTTAAATGTTCGTTCGCCATCGTGAACAAATGTCGCTTGTCGTAATATTGATAATTTCCATCGGGCTGCATCCAAATTAAGCGATTGTAAAACTTTTCATTTTCCTTTGCAATAAAACTTCCTGCTACGACGGTATTGTATTGCTGAGCTTGTGCCGCCATCCATTGCATGGTTTTTCCATTTATGGATTCCGCCAATTGTTCAGCATTCATGCTGAAACCCGTAGTGAACATTTCGGGCAATAAAATCAAATCTGTTTCTTCTATTTTGGATGCTAATTCTTGTTCAAAGAAATCCAAATTAGCCTTGACATTTTCCCATTGCAAGGAAGTCTGAACGATGGTTATGCGTAAATTATCGTTGTTGTTTTGCATCTAATAAACTTTAACACACCTTACTCAATACCTTTCCATCCACTGAAATCAAATGATCTAAGCGGATAATTTCGCCACTTGCTAGTTCCACAAATTCTTCTTTTTCTTTGGTAAAAAGATTTTTAATGCGACTAACTATTTGTTGCTCTTGCCAATCAATATTATAAAAATAAATAATACTTTTCTTTTTTAGAGTTGCGCTGGCTTCTAGTACATCATAAAAATCGCAACTAATTGGTTGATAATCACTTGTTTTCATACTTTAGTGTGACATTTATTACTCAAAATTGGTCAAATAAATAGTAGAATTTGACGTTACTATATCAACGCCTCATTCATTATCAAGTTGCCCTCCGCGAGCATCAACACGGGAACATGAGACCTTTTTACTTACTCTGTTTTAACCTTTTCATTTTTCAGCTTTCCATTGCACAAACACAAGAGAAGGTACAGGAAAATATTGTTCCTAACGCTAGTTTTGAAGATTACTCCGCGACTCCCATTGGCTGGTACTATCGAGGTGCGCATTTCTCGAATGTAATGCGCTACTGGTCTTCTGCAACGGCAGCCTCTCCAGATGCTTTTGGCCCGAAAGTTAGGGTGCCAGAACACTGGTCAGACAAAGGTTTTGGAGATCAGTATGCTCGAACGGGTGAATCTATGGTAGGCATCACCGTTTATGGTTGCGATGAAGGAAAGCCGCATTGTCGGGAATATATCCAAGTCCAATTATTAGAGCCACTCGTTCCAGAGCAGAACTATTACTTCGAATTTTGGACGGTCTCCTTGCCACGTTCTTTGCAAACGAATAATTTGGGAGTGCATTTTACCAATGGGCGAGTCAATATTCGTGTGGATGAACCGATCGTGACTGAACCAACTTTTAATAGCGAGACCGTGGTCAAGACTGAAAATCACAACTGGACGAAAGTCTCCGCTCAATTTAAGGCAACCGGTGCCGCAGATTACATTCTGATCGGCAACTTTTTCCCAGATAGTCTGACAGTCAATCAGCTACCTAAAGCAGATGACCCGCTCAAATTTGGTTATTATTATATAGATGATATTCTCCTCAAAAAAATACCGCCGATACTGGATGTACCACTTGATCCAGATGATCTAAGTTTAGTAGAACTAGAAGAGGGACGCATCTTCCAATTGCGCAATATCTTCTTCGATACCGACAAGGCAGAACTGCTTCCACGTTCCTATCAAGAACTCAAAAAATTGCTCACTATCATGCAGCAAAATCCCAAAATGGAAATTGAAATTCGTGGGCATACCGATAGTCAAGGTAGAGATAATTATAACTATTACCTTTCTCGAAAGCGCGCCAAAGCGGTTGCTGATTATTTGCTTCAAAATGAAATCTCAAGTAGTCGGGTTCATTATATTGGTTTGGGAAGTGATCGCCCAATTGCGACAAATGATACGGAAGATGGACGACAATTGAATCGAAGAGTAGAGTTTTTGGTCTTGAAGAAATGATGCTGTTTAAGAGGCATTATCTCTAAGAATACGTATTTTATCTTTGTCAATTAAGCATGAGTTCATGTGTATGTAACAAATTGCACTTTTACAGAAGATTTGAAGTGACAAAGACTCTGTTCTCTGCTTTCGTCAACTTATGGCGGCATCGAACCGCCATGAGTTGATCAGGGTTTCCAAAGGATAAAAAATGGCTTAGCCATTTTTTATCCTTTGGAAACCCTGATGGATTTGGATGGACTCGATGTCCATCCAAATCCAAAATAAGTCGCTTTTAGTAAGTATTATCACATATTTGTGCTATTTGTTACAGACTTTTATTATCATGGTAAATAGGTTTAAAACCAATCACCTTGCTGGTAAAATCTGCGTTTCTACTTTCCCAAATCCAACTCTTTTTCTTTCTTTCACAGCATACCCACGCATCGTAACCGTATCAAAATCTTCCAAAAAAGTTCGTTTCGTTCCATCTTGCAGTGTAATCGGTTTTGTTCCACCCCAAGAAATTTCCAGCATGGAGCCATAAGAATTTTCATCCTTTCCAGAAATCGTTCCTGAACCCATCAAATCTCCGATTTTTACATTGCAACCATTGATGGTATGATGTGCTAATTGCTGCACCATATTCCAATATAGATATTTGAAATTGGAGTGACAGATCGTTTCTTCCTTGCCGTCTTTAGGAGTCAAACTCACTTCCAAATGAATATCATAATTTTGTTTTCCTTCGTATTCCAAGTAAGACAAAACTGCGGGTTTTTGAATTGGTCCATTTACTCGGAACGGAGCAAGTGCTTCCATCGTAACAACCCATGGAGAAATGGAAGAAGCGAAATTTTTACCTAGAAAAGGACCAAGCGGCACGTATTCCCACTTTTGAATATCTCGTGCTGACCAATCATTGAGCAGCACTATGCCAAAAATATAATCTTCCGCTTCGCCAGTCGAAATCGGTTCGCCAAGATTAGAATTTTTGCCAATAACAAAAGCGGTTTCCAATTCAAAATCTAATCGTCGTGAAGCACCAAAAATAGGTTGATTCGCGCCTTTCGGCATCATTTGTCCTTTAGAACGATGAATAGCTCGTCCGCTCACAATAATAGAAGAGGCTCTCCCATGGTAGCCAACTGGCAGGTGCTTCCAATTGGGCAAAAGCGCGTTTTCAGGATCGCGAAACATTTTGCCAACATTGGTGGCGTGCTCTAAACTGGAATAGAAATCTGTATAGTTGCCAATTTGTAGAGGTAAGTGCATCTTGGCGTCATTCTGCGAAACAAATAATTTTGGTTGATCTGCTAAGATAGAGTGTTCTTCTTGAAGCCATTCTTGAATATCGGTACGGACTTTTGAAGTGATTTTTTTTCCTAAGGCAATGAAATCATTAAGTGCGTTTTGAGAAAATACAGTAGTGTCAAATTTAAAAATTCCCAGTTCTGCAACTTCTACCAAATCTAAAATCTGTTCACCGATAGCAACGCCTGCTCTTGGTGACCTTTCCGTCGTTGAGAAAATGCCAAAAGGGAGATTGTGAATAGAAAAATCAGAATTAGGAGGAATATTTATAGGCATAGGTCAATTTACTTAAGGCGTCGGACGCTTCTGAAAGCGTCCGACACCTGATATTCTATTTCAATGCGCCAGCCAAGATTGATAATACTTCCCATCATCAATTTTCAAGGCTTCTTCCGTCAACATCAAAGGCTTGAAGGTATCAATCATTACTGCTAATTCTTCCGTTTTTGTCTTTCCGATGCTCGCTTCATAAGTACCCGGATGTGGACCATGCGGAATACCTGCTGGATGTAAAGACATATGTCCTGGTCCAATACCTGTTCGACTCATAAAGTCACCATCGACATAATAAAGCAATTCGTCTGAATCAATATTGGAATGATTGTAGGGTGCTGGAATGGCTTGTGGATGATAATCGTAGAGCCTTGGGCAGAAGGAGCAAACGACGAATGCCTTGGTCTCAAAAGTTTGATGAACAGGCGGTGGCTGATGGACGCGTCCTGTAATGGGTTCAAAGTTGTGAATCGAAAAGCCGTAAGGAAAATTGTAGCCATCCCAACCGACTACGTCAAAAGGATGTGAGGCATAAAGCATTTCATGGATCGTATTTTGCTTCTTCACCTTGATGATAAAATCGCCTGTTTTATCGTGCGTTTCTAGCTCTTCAGGCAGTTTGTAATCGCGCTCGCAGTAGGGAGAATGTTCTAGGAGTTGACCAAACCAATTCCGATAGCGTTTTGGGGTATAGATTGGATGAAAGGATTCGGCATATAGAATGCGATTTTCTTCGGTATCGAATTCGATTTGATAAATGACGCCTCGTGGAATGATTAAATAATCGCCGTACTCAAATGGAATATTTCCTAGATGCGTGCGCAAAGTACCTGTGCCTCGATGAATAAAGAGTAGTTCATCGGCGTCGGCATTCTTATAAAAATAATTAGTCATCGACTCCTGAGGAGCAGCCACGCCGATATGAATGTCATTGTTGACCAATAAAGTTCTACGCGCCTCCAAAAAGTCATTCTGCGGAGCAACATCAAATCCAATCAATTTGCGACTCTTGATATTTTTCTCTACTGCAATTTTGGGAGTCACGTCTTGGCTACCTAAGATTTCTTTGACCATCGTAGGTCGTTGCAAATGATAAGACAGCGAAGACATTCCATCAAATCCAATCGTTCCGAACAATTGCTCATTGTATAAGCTATCATCTTCCTTCCGAAACTGCGTATGTCGTTTCTTAGGAACTTTTCCAAGTTTGTGATATATGGGCATAATTTGATTTTATCTGATCTTTGGCTACTGTTCTTCTAATTTTCGTTTCAGTTCTTCGATGAGTTTGTGCTGTTCTTCTAGCACATTTTCTTTTTCGCTTAGTGCTTTATCCTTTTCATTCAGTGCTTTATCCTTTTCAAGTAACTCCTTATTTTTCTGAGTCAATGCTTTCTTGAAAGTCTTCTCTTTTTCTTCGAACATCGCATTTACGGTTCGCCAAGCTTCTTGTTCTTTTTCTATCTCTTCTCTTGTATCAGGATCTGTTCCAGAATGATGAAGAATTTTAGTCATCAACTCTACCTCTTCTTCGTCTGTGATGTGTTTATATTCTTTAATAATTTCATTATCTCCCACAAAATGGTCTTGCTCAAAAACACTCAATAGCTTATCTAATCGAGATTGATACCTACCAGTTATACGCCTTGCTTGCACTACATAACTGTCATGGGGCAACTTTTCTATAAAGTCATTTTTCTCTTCTAAAATCGCTTCGTTAATCATATCGCGATATTGCCGCTCTACTTTCACACAAGCCGTTTCTATGTTTGGTAATTTGAATCCTAGAATGTAAATGGTCGTTATCGGAAGTGTTACTTTTTCCTCATTGATAAGGTCTTGCTTTTTGTATTGCTCCGCCAAGTAGTTGCGAAAGCGCATGAGGTCTATTTCATTTTTAGCCTTCTGAATCTCTATCAATATTTTCTTCTGCTCTCCTGTCTCTGTTTCTATTAAAGCAATAAAATCCAATCTAAAAACAGACAAACCTGCCAATCTATCGTCGTAAGTAAATTCTTGTGGTTTTACTTGAAGCGAAATCACTTTTTCACTAAACATTGTGCTAATGAAAAACTTAGCAACTCGCTCATTTTCCATCAATCGCTTGAAAACTACATCATAAATTGGATTCGCTATAATCATGTATCCTTTTTCTACAAAATTAAGGAATTTTCTATTTCTATGCCTAAGTTTGTAACCATTCCTCTCCAAGGCGCATCTGTAAAAAGAAAGGGATTTCCCAAATTGTATTTGACCATACCGAACAACTTCAGAAAACCATCAAACCAATTTAAAACACTTAACATGAAGAAACACTCATTGATTTTACTCTTTTCCCTATTTGCCATTTTAGCACAAGCTCAGATCAACGCCAAATTGATGCGTTATGTAGATGTCTCCGAAACACAAATCACTTTTGTTTATGGAGGCGATATTTGGGTCGTCCCCAAAGCAGGAGGCACTGCAATCCAAGTGACCCATTCGCCAGGCGAAGAATCTTATCCACGCTTTTCTCCCGATGGAAAACATATTGGCTATACCGCAAACTATCAAGGCAATTCCGATGTGTATGTCGTACCTGTACAAGGAGGAATGCCTACGCGAATCACTTATCATTCTTTCTACGATCGGATGGTCGAGTGGCATCCTGATGGAGAACATTTGCTATTTGCTTCCCGCAGAATGATGGGGCAACGTTCTGCTAATCAATTCTTTAAAGTATCCAAAGATGGAGGTTTAGCAGAACGATTAAAATTGCCATATGGTGAATTAGCAAGTTATGCTCCTGATGGAAATAAGCTGGCGTACATCACCAAAATTACAGAAAACTATCCATTCAAGCGCTATCGTGGTGGCTTAGCTTCAGATATTTTAATCTATGATGTGGCGACCAATAAGGTGGAGAATATTACCAACAACGAAGCCAACGATGGGCAACCTGCTTGGGCGGGAGATAAAATTTATTTCTTGTCTGATCAAGGCAAAAATATTCGACTCAATGTTTGGTCTTACGATACCAAAACGAAGGAGACTAAGCAAGTAACGAAATTCAAGGATTTTGATATTTCGTACTTATCAGCAGGACCTTCTGAATTGGTTTTTGAAACAGGAGGTAGTCTGTATTTGATGGATTTAAAAACCGAAAAATACAAAGCCGTTAGCATCAATGTGGTCAGTGATCTATCCGTAGAAATGCCACAGCAGAAAAACGTAAGCAAAAGTATTGCCAATATGACGGCTGCACCTAAAGGCAAAAGAATTGCTTTTGAAGCGAGAGGTGAAATTTTTAATGTGCCTGTGAAAGAAGGCTACACGATGAATATGACCCGCTCAAGTGGCGCATTCGATCGCAATCCAGCTTGGTCGCCCGATGGAAAACACATTGCCTTTTGGAGTGACCGTTCAGGGGAATTTGAAATCTATTTGCAAGATGCAGAAGGCAAAGAAGAAGCCAAGAAAATGACCAACCGAAATGGTGGTTACGGCTATCATTTGTTCTGGTCTCCTGACAGTGAAAAGATTTTATTCATTGATGAAAAAAACGACATCTATGTAATGGATACAGAAAGCGGTGCTTTGGATAAAGCAGCAGATTTACCTTGGAACATCAGTCATCCAGGACGCGGATTTTATTTCATCGAATGGTCACCCGATTCTAAATGGATTACTTTTTCTCATGGTGTAGATAATGCCAATGATGCCATCTTTGTGTACGATACAGAAGCCAAGAAAAAGATGCAATTGACCAGTGGATTCTTCAACGATTATCGTCCCATTTTCAGCACCGACGGAAAGTATCTTTATTTCCTCACCGACCGTAATTTCGTACCACATTATTCCGATATGGGTGACGGTACTTGGGTGTATCCAAATACTACGCAACTAGCCGTAATGAGCTTGACGAAAGATGCTCCAGATTTAATGGCAGCGAAGAATGATGCTTTGGAGTTGGAAGAGAAAGACGAAGGTGGAAAGGGGAAAGATGAAAGCGGAAAGTCGAAAGACGAAAGTGGGAATACGAAAGAGGAAAAAAGTGAAAGTGGAAAGGAGAAAGATGAAAAAAAGGATGAAAAAGTAGTTGAAATTGATATAAATAATATAGAAGCGCGGGTGCGGATTTTGCCTCCAAAAGCAGGGAATATGTGGCTATTGATGGCAGCAGAAAATAAAGTGGTTTTCAGACGAGTGCCAAACACAGGTTCTGAAAAAAGAGAGGCGGCTTTGATGTTTTATGATTTCAAGGAGCGAAAAGAACAAACCATTTTAGAAAATGCTGGACAAGCCTACAAAACTGCCGATGGGAAAGCCTTGATTACGAGTTCGAGAGGAAAATATGGCATTGTGAAAATTGCGCCCAAGCAAAAAATAAGTAATCCAATTCCTACGGATGGCTTAGTAATGAATTTAGTGCCGAAAGAAGAATGGCGACAGCTCTTCAATGATGCTTGGCGCAGACATCGTGACTTCTTCTACGATCCAGATATGCATGGTTTGGATTGGGAAGCCATGCGCGAACGCTACGGCGCACTTATCGAAGACGCACGCACGCGCTGGGATGTCAATAATATCATTTCTAATTTGAGTGCTGAATTAAGTGCAGGTCATACCTACACTTTCGGTGGAGATGTGGAGCGCGTCAAACCGATTCAAACGGGTTTTTTGGGTATTGATTGGGAAATGTCGAATGGCAACTATCGCATCCAACGCATTATTCAGCCTGCGCCTTGGGATACGGAAGTTCGCTCACCTTTCGACCAATCGGGTGTAGATGTTAGCGCAGGAGATTACATTCATTCTGTGAATGGCATTACTTTGGATACCAAAATTGAACCTTACGCTGCTTTCGCTGGCTTGAGTGGAAAAACAGTAGCGTTAGAGATTAGCAAAACGGGCAAAGCAGAAGATGCCAAACAGTACATCGTCAAATTGTTGAGTCCAGGCGAAGAGCGACAATTACGCTACTTAGAATGGATAGAAGACAACCGTAAAATGGTAGATGAGCTATCGGATGGAAAACTGGGCTACGTCTATATGTCTAACACTTCGGGTCGTGGGCAATTAGAATTGGTGAAAATGTACTATGGTCAATTGCACAAAAAAGGCTTTATCATTGACGAACGTTTCAATGGCGGTGGACAGTTAGCAGATCGTTTCTTGGAGTTATTGCAGCGTCCAGTAGTTTACAATTTGCACTGGCGACATGGCAAAGATCATACGCAGCCGCTGAAAACGAATACTGGTCCGATGGGCATGCTTATCAATGGTTGGGCAGGTTCGGGTGGCGATGGTTTGCCTTGGGCATTTCAGGAATTGAAAGCAGGACCAATTGTCGGTGAACGCACCTTAGGAATTTTGGTTGGTCCAGCTACTGGACACCGCTTAATTGATGGCGGTGGTATCACCGTACCAGGCGCAAGACTGTACGATAATGACGGTCATTGGTTTTGGGAAGGCGAAGGTGTACGCCCTGATATCAAAGTATGGGACGATCCAAACATTTTAATGCAAGGTCGTGATCCGCAAATGGAACGTGTGGTGGAAGAAGTGATGAAAAACTTAAAAGCCAATCCACCTAAAATGACGCCCGCACCTGCGAGAGAAGATCGGACGGCGAAGGGCTTGAATGGGAAGAAATAGTAAGCCAAATATTTTAGTAAAAAGGGTTTATCAAATCATTTGGTAAGCCCTTTTTTAATGTGAATATGGAACACTGAATATTTGAATAAAGAAGTGAAATGCAGCAAAATAGATATTCATATCGTTCCTCAACTAAGAACTTAATCCGTTTTCCATATCAAATCTCTTAATCTCACATCTAAACTATGCGCTCATTACTCCTTTATTTACTCCTCGCTTTCCCACTATTTTCCTTAGCACAAAGCTCTGACTTCGCTCTAATTTACAAACTCTCCAATGAAACTTACAAAGCAAAAGTCCGCGCCAAAAACTTTGAGTTGACGCCTGAGGATTGTCAGGTGTTGGTGGGAGCGACGGATACGTTGAATTGGGATAATGTATCTGCGGGCTACTATATTGAAGCAAAAGTAGTTGGAGAGCAGTTGGAATTGTCTCTTTTGGACAAGACAAGTATTCAGGCAGTTTTGTTGAATAATGAGCGAGATTTTGCAGTGCAAGTTTTGGATGAATCAGGAGAATTAGTGCAACCCGCAAAGGTTTGGTTGAACAAGAAAGAAGTGCCTTTCGACAAAATAACTCAAAGCTATCGCTTGATAAAGCGCAAACGAGCAGGCATATTGCGCGTGGAAGCAGAAGGACAAGTACTATTGTATGAGGTAGATCGGCGAAAACTTTACAATGCTCGCAATCGCTTCTTAAAAACAGTGATCAATATTGTTGCACTTCCTTACTACATCGGTAGACGAATTTTTTATTATTTCCGAAGAGGTTTTGGCTATGGCGATTGGCACATTCGACTACCAAGAATAGAGATAAAGTCCAAATCGCTCAAAGGTTATATTAGTACCAATCAACCCATTTATCGGCATGGTGATACCTTAAAAATGAAGGCATATGTCGCCCAACCAAATGGTAAACCTTGGAAGGGTGAATT
Source organism: Bacteroidota bacterium (assembly GCA_039176995.1). Taxonomy (GTDB): domain Bacteria; phylum Bacteroidota; class Bacteroidia; order Chitinophagales; family Saprospiraceae; genus JAAUTG01. The sequence continues at coordinate 19,762 of JBCDFY010000058.1, read as the reverse complement.
AGATGTAGATATTTATAGCGGCTCTTACAGTAATTATCTTTTCCAAAAAGAAATGAAAATCAAGCCAGATGAAAATGGAAACATCATTTTTGATATGCATCTGGCAGATTCGATGGCAATAGATAAAGATTATACCATTCACATCACTACTTATCAGAGAATAAGATACTTTGATGGTTTGCGGCATAGTTTTAAATTGGAGGATTATCAATTGGATGAAGTGACTTATGAATTTTCAGTTGAGAAAGAGAATTACGAAATTGGCGAAAAAATAGTGCTAAGTGCAGAAGGCAAAGATCAAAATGGCTTTACGATTGCGGATGGAATGGTAAAAATCGTAGCGACAACCGATGAAGTGAGAAGCATTTTGAATACCGCTCAATATATTCCCGATACGCTTTGGACGATCGAGCAAGAACTATTTGCAAGAACGGCAACACAACTTATTTTTCCAGATAGTTTATTGCCAAAAGCAGACTTAGATATCCAAATCCAAGCCACTTTCACTAATAGCAATGGCGAATTACATGAAAAGAAAAAGCAAATCAAGTATGGCTCTAATGTAGACCGTTATGAACTGAAATTAGAAAATGGACAGGTCATCGCCAATCACTTTCTAAACCAAAAAGAACAAACAGATTCTGTTTTTTTAGTTGCTCGATTTGAGCATAATTCACACCGCAAAAAAATCAAGTTACCCTATGTGGAGAAATTAAATCCACATGCTTCTAGGTACTATCTACGGGATGAAAAAGATCGGACGATTGCGACATTGCCTTATTCTTCTAGTAAGGTAGAAGTACTAGGCAATTATCAAGAAGACAGCGTTCAAATTCGCATTCAAAATCCAGATCAAATTCCGATTAATTACTGGATTTATCGAGCAGACGATCTTTTACTTTCAGGACAAACAGATAGCACAGACTTCTATTGGTCGCGATTGGATGAAAGCCACAAAACACATCACATTCGCTATCAATATGTTTGGGAAGGTGATTCTAGATTCAATGCTACTGAAATTCAACACTATAAAAATCAATTATCCATCACCGTTGAGCAACCCCAAGAAGTAATTCCTAGTCAACAAACACAAATCAAAGTCAAAGTAACAGATAGTCAAAAACGAAGCGTTCCAAATGTCAATCTAACTGCTGCAGCACTCAATGCACAATTCAAGTCGAATGGTAGCCTTTCTGATCTAAATATTGAGCATAAAGAACCTAAACCACTGAAACGCTATGCCACTTTCAGTCATGACAATACTTACGAGCGTAATCATGAGCGTTTTCCACTTACCAAAAACTGGTACGAAAAATTCCATTTAGACCAACAGTTGTTCTATCGTCTTCGCTTTTCAGATCAAACCATTCACAAAGAATACATTTCCTTTCAACAAGACAGTTTCTACCAAAAAGTCGCTCAATTTGCGCCTTATGTCATCGAAAATGGCAAATCTGTTCCCATTTTTATGATTTACTGCAATCGAAATTTGGTTTACTACTATGAAACGGATAACAACACGCCATATAGTTTTACAGGTCAAGAAGGTTATAATAGCATTGTGCTAAGAACGCGCGAGCACGAATATCAAATAGATAGCGTTTTGCTCAAAAAAGGACACAAACTGGAATTTTCTATTCAAGCCAGAAGACATGCTAAAAACATTACAAAACGTACTCGACCTGATTCTTTGACTCAAGCAGAACGAAATTTGCTTAAAAATCGAATGTTTTTGCTGCGTCAAGGAGATGATATGCCAAGTACTTACCTCTGGCAAGACACCTTTTCAATTCACTACTATTCAGATACTAAGCACAATGACTATTTATCTAGTCCAAAACCACTATTATTTGGACCATTTTCCACACAAAAACAGATTCAACTACTCCAACCAAGTCGTTTGGGTGCAAAATTTACATTCGAGCCAGGTTTTGAATACGAAGTCGAATCACGCAGAGAACGCCTCTATCAATCTAATCACTTCAATCAAAAAATGGTGCTTCCAAAATATAAAAATTACAAAACGCCCTTAGACAGCTTAATCAAACCTAGTAGACTACGTTATCAAAAGCGACCAAAAATCAGTGGCACTCGCCTTAGTAAAACCTACAAAAATGTCATCAATGAAGGTGGACGCTTCCAATTTACTTTTCAAGATAGTTTGAATCATTTGGTTGCTATTGCTTTGAAAAATGATTCCTCTTCAATGATCAAACAATTCGTTCCAAGCCTTCGATCATTCAGCAAACTCCCTTCAAGTACTTACACTTTACTTTTAGTCAACCAAGATTTTCAAACTTATCGCTACCCTTTTGAAGTCAAAAAAGACACTTTGCTTTTTACTAATATCAATTATCCTTCTTGGCAAAACACTGCTGATTCTATATTGCAAAAATGGTTTCCGAGTAATAAAATTATGTCTTCTAAAGAGCCATTTTTGAGTTTAGAAGAGAAGGTGTTGCCATATAATTTCAAGAATAGCAAAGAAGTAAGAGGACAAATAGCAGACAATGAAGGTATACCTTTAATTGGCGCTAATGTGATGATAAAAGGTACAAACATTGGTACAATAACGGATATTGAGGGCTATTATTCAATTTTGATTCCTGATGAAGTCGTGAACCCGCAGTTGGTGATTAGCTATACAGGTTACGAGACCCAAGATGTGTCTATATCCTATGGAAGTCAGGTTGATATTACCTTAGCAGAAGGAACTGCTTTAGATGAAGTGATAGTAGTTGGATATGGAGCAAGGAAGAAAAAAGGACTTGTATTGCAAAGTCGAGCAGTAGGTGTGCAAATAACTACAGAAGATTCAAAAAATATTCCAAAAGATAAGATAAAGATAAGAGGTATTGCATCTAATACCTTGGTAAATGGGAGATACTATATTCAACAATTCAGAGACTCCATTTACACTGACGAAAGTGATTTAGAGATAATAAATTCCGCTCCAAATCGTATCCGCTCCAACTTTCAAGACTACGCCTACTGGAATCCTAACCTCACCACAGACCAAAATGGCGAAGCCTATTTCACCGTCACCTATCCTGACAACATCACCAGTTGGAATACTTTTGTCGTCGGTATGGACAAAAAGTTGCGCGCAGGCGTCGCGTATGGCAATACAAAATCTTACAAACCGCTTTTGGCGCAATTGGCGACACCGCGATTTTTAGTAGAAGGTGATGAGAGTGATTTGATTGGAAAAGCGGTGAATTACACAAATGATACGCTTTCCATTGCAACCAAATTTGAGCTAGAAGGCAAAGAATTACAAAGTAATTCAACCGATTTGGTGGATGGATTTGTAGAAAAAATTAAAGTGGACGCACCTGAGCAAAGTGATAGTTTGCACTTCCAATATCAACTGCAAATGGGCGATTATTTTGATGGGGAAAAGCGAAGTATTCCAGTGGTGCGCAGAGGGATGGACGCCGTGAAAGGGACATTTGAAATATTAGATCAAGATACGATTTTGTTGTACGAGCCTTTGTTACAATCAGGCGATGTAAAAGTCTATGTAGAAGGCAATTTTTTAAATAGTGCCTTGCGTAGTTTGAATTATTTGGTAGACTATCGGTACGGCTGCAACGAGCAAACAGCAAGTCGTCTATTGGGCTTATTGATGAAGAAAAAAGTTTATGCGAAGTTAGAGCGAGATTTTGAGCAAGAAGATATCGTCGTAAAAATGGTCAAACGCTTAGAGAAATCGCAAAATGTAAATGGTTCGTGGGGTTGGTGGCGTGGCAATGTGCCTAATGATTGGATGAGTGTGTACATAACCAAAGTACTACAAATTGCAGCGACAGAAGATTATCCAACAGCAGCTTTGAGAAATGGTCTGGACTACATCGCGTTGAACGCCCATAAATATCAGCGACGCTTGCAAGTGGATGCGCTTATGGTGTTGGCAAATTCTGATGTACCTTTTGATTTTGAAGAACATCTAGTGAGGTACGACAGCAGTAAATTGAACATCCACGAGCGATTAGCAAGCATCCGAATCCGTCAAATTCTGAATCAAGAGTACACTTTGGATAGTCTGTATCAACATCGCAAACGCGATACTTTTGGCTCGACTTATTGGCGACAAGCAAACCAATATTGGTACGACCGCAGCAATCAACCTACCTTGTTGGCTTACCAAATATTAAGAGACGCAGGCAAAGAAGAAGAGTTGAAAGCCATTCGCCAATGGTTCTTTCAGCAGCGTGGTCGTTATATTCGTTCTGCGTGGACGAATACGTATCATACGGCAACTGTATTGGAGACAATTCTTCCTGATATACTAGCAGAATCAACTGTTGAAGAGCTTGAAAATGAGCAGTTTAAAATCAATGGAGATACCATTAAGTATTTCCCGTATCAAGGCACTTTTTCCTCCAGCCAAATTTTGCAACTAGAGAAAAAAGGCAACACGCCCGTTTTCTTCACTGCTTATCAACGCTATTTTGAAACGCAACCAAAACGAAAAGATAGCTTATTCGACATCACTTCCACCTTGCTGCAAGAAGGCAAAAGAGTCAACAAACTAGAGCAAGGCAAAAGAGTACAACTCAAAGTGGAAGTCAAAGTCAAAGACGCCGCAGAATATGTGATGATCGAAATTCCAATTCCAGCAGCTTGCTCTTATCACAGCAAACCCAACGGCTGGCGTTTTCCAGAAGTGCATCGCGAGTATTTCAAAGAAAAAACCGCCATTTTCTGTCAAAAACTGGAGGCTGGCACTTATGAATTTGAATTGGATTTGGAAGCGCGCTTTACTGGAAAATATACACTCAATCCTGTACGCGTAGAGCAAATGTATTTTCCTGTTTTTGATGGGAATAATGAATTGAAGAGAGTAGTGGTGAAGTGATTTTTCGGTTTGAGAGAAACAATAAATGTATGGTCAAAAAAAGCTAAATGTCAAAACTATATTCATATAGTATTCGTTTGTCCAAGGTAGTATTCAATGCAATAAATATGACAGCACAAGTTTCAACAGTTTGGGAAATGTTTAATCAGCTAGACATAGATGGAAAAAATCAGTTTTTGACTAAATTGGTAGGAACTTTTCATACGTCAACAACAACTATATCTCCTGAACTAAAAGCCCACATCGAGGCAAGACATTTGGCTTCCACCAAACCAAATGCTGTTCATTACAATTGGACAGAAGCAAAAGAGAAAATAAAGGAAGCACTCGCCAACCGCCGTCGTCATGCCTAGTTACACCGTTCAACTTTCAGAAGAAGCATTGGATGATTTGCTCGATGGGGCGCTTTATTATGATAATTAATTATCAGGCTTGGGAGATGACTTCTTAAATGCAATAGATGTTGTATTAGAGCGAATATCTTTTAACCCATAAGCTTGTCAAGAAATTCTTGTACCCTACAGAAGAGCTGTTGAAAAGAGATTCAAATACAATATCATTTACCGAATTGAGGACAATATACTTTCGATTGTCGTCATCTCTATCCAACACGGTGCAAGGCATCCTTTTCGATGGGAAGGTAGAGTGGAATAGCAAATCATATGCTAGCAAATGTTGTGGAACTATCTTTTGCCTCTTCATGTTAGGATTCCAAATTGATTAGAACTATGTCCAAGAAAAAATCCAATCTAAAGTCTCCTAAAGTCAATGAAGAATTGAAGGAATTTGACATTCAAATCAACGAATTCGGAGAAATTTCTTCTACGCTCAATGTAGATAAAATCAATGCATTTCTGAATAAGAACGTGGAAGATAAGAAGTTGAAAGAAGCCGCAGAAAAGGAAAAAGAAGAAGAATCGTGAAGTCATACATATCGAAAGTTCTCTTTTTTGCGTTATGAAGGTGTTTTGTCAGCAAGTTGACGAAGACATACAAGCGTGATGTGGGGAATGTAAAATTCCAAACACAATGTAACCCTTTTCAGGTATTTACGTCAAAACATAGACAGCTAGGTCGCTAGATAAGAAAACCGAAAAATACACTACTACTATAAATTTTTTTAGAAAAAATAAAGCCTTCAAATACCAAACTAAAAGCCCTACCTTTGCCGTCCCTCCCATTATAGTGCTACTTTTTGAACTCATACATTTTGTTGAATTGTTTAACTGTTGACTTGTCGATCTGACAAATTCAGAAACGGTAAGCCACTAGGTATACGAACAATTATCTAGGATTAGAACTCGGACAAGGGATAAAATAAAATCTGTGAGAATCAGTTAAATCCCTTCCATCCGTGTTCTCATCCTAATGTAAGCAAGTGAAAATCCAAGAAAAAAGAATTGGTATGCACAGAATTCTACTGTTGTTAATAGTAAGTTGTTTTTCTGCGATCACTGCCTGGTCGCAATGCGATCCCGATCAAACTGCTCCCGTTTTTGATGATCCGCCAACGGAGCAAGAAGTTACCGTTTGTTTAGCCGATGTAGATTTTCCTGTCCTATTGATGGCAACAGATATTTGTGATGGTCCATTGAATGCATCTCCCATTGATGATACAACAAGCGTAAACGGTATTTGTAATGGTGGAACGATTGTACGCTCTTGGACAGCAGTGGACGCAGCAAGTAATGAAACTACGGTTACAAAAATCTTCAATGTACTGCCTGATGATGAAAATCCTTCCTCTTTATATCAGGTAGAAGATCGAATAGAGCTTTGTGAAAATGCGGACTATCAAGGATGGGCAAGACAAGAAAGTTTTAATATTTTAGGAAGTGCTTTTGACGATTGTGGCGTGGCGGGAGTGAGCTATTCTCCAGAAGAATTGGATACTTGCAATCAAGTAATGGTCTCTTTTATTTTGGAAGATTATTGTGGAAATACAACCGTTTTCACGGCTCAATATACCCTAGCAGATAACGATCCTCCAGTATTTGATAACTTTCCAGAAGATATAGAATTAGGTTGTTCACAATCTGTACCCGATTTGCCTGATTTGACAGCAACGGATGAATGCTCGGGCGTGCGAGAAGTAACTTTTTTATCCCAAGACCAAGTGGAAGTGAATGACGGAGATAATTGCGATAATTTCCAAATCATCAGAAAATGGAGGGCAGTAGATAATTGTGGAAACATGGTGATTGACTCGCAAATTATACAGCTAATTGATACACTTGCTCCCACTTTCAGTTTGCCTTTCGATGTTGCCTTAGAGTGTGATGAAGACATTAATGATTTAGATGTGACAGGCGATATTCGAGCACTATCGGATGATTGTGACGTCATGCCAACCGTTAGTCGAAGAGATACGATTGTAGAAGTAGATGGGCGAAACGAAACGCACCGTATTTGGACAGCCGTAGATGCTTGTGGCAATACCAATAGCCAAATTCAACGCATCATCATTCGAGATACGATTCCGCCGAGTTTTGTTGTACCAGCAGACATTATGGTGGATTGCGGTGAAATTAATGATCTTGGTGTGACAGGAGAACCGACCATGATAATGGATAATTGCGATGATGATCCTGAGGTGACCCGCGAAGATATTTTTACAACAGGCAGTTGCGAAAGTGGCGGTGCAGTAGAACGTGTTTGGCGAGTGACGGATAAAGCAGGGAACGTAAACGAGCAGATTCAGCGCATCAGCATCGAAGATGATAGTGCACCCGAATTCACGATGCCTGCTGAAGACATAACCATAGATTGTACCGATGCAGCTTCTGCGGATAGCGAATTTCAAGCATGGATTGCTGCGATGGGAAATGCCGTAGCAAGTGATAATTGTACCAATCCTGAAAATTTGATTTGGATGGCATTCAATTCAGGTACGACCGATCCTGCTACTTTGAGTAATGTTGGTTGCACCGATCCAGAACGTAATATTGATCGCCAGCAAGCCGTAGATTTTGTGGTGCAAGATGAATGCGGAAACGTGAATACGACCACCGCAACTTTCACCATCACCGATAACTTCGCGCCCGTTTTTGCCTTTTGTCCTCCCGATACAACAGTTTTGGCAAATGATGGAAGTTGTACTTCCAACTTCCAGCTTATTCCACCCATTGTGACCGAAACTTGTGGTACAACCGCAGGCAGCTATCAATTCACCATCACTGAAAACATTCAGTCTGATCTACCTAATGATAGAACAGTACCCGTCAATACCGTGCGTCTTGATTTTCCAGTCAATCCTTCTAGCAATTTCGCGAATGATAGCGTAGCATTGAGAATTGTACTTAGGAACGTAGATGCAGAAGAAAGTTCCGACACAGAATTTTTCAATATTCTTACAGAGGATGGAGCAGTCTTAGCTACAAAATTACAAGTGCCTACACAGTGTGGAACTTCTGAAACGGTTATTGATGGCATTACAGCCGAACAAATTAACCAATGGGCAGGAAGTAACTCGCAAGTTACTTTTTTCCTAGAGCCTAATTTGGAAGTAGAAGGAGGTTTAACGGTCAATGATATTTGTGGTAGTTCGGAAGTGCAAGCAACGCTCTTTTTTGAGACTTTATCGCCTACGGATTTGACTTACGAGTATCAAATCAATGGAGGGGTACGTCAAACTTTTTCTCCCGAAATTCCTGTGCTGCAAGAATTGAGTGGAGTGAATACGATCACGTATTATGCGACAGATTGTTCTGGAAATACAGGTAGTTGCTCTTACGAAGTCAACGTTTTGGATACCGAGCCACCAAGCATCGTTTGCCCAAACGATACGACGCTCACGTTCGGCGGAGATGCTTGTACAGCGACTTATCAATTACCCGCTCCAAGTTTCACAGAAGATAATTGTAACACAGGCTCAACAACCACGATTACGATGCCAATGGACACTCAAAGTGCCTTGGTCACTTTCAATTTTGACCCTGATCTGAATGACTATTTAGCGAATGATAAAGATTTTGTTTTCAGCGGATTAACCGCCAATGTTGCGAATGAGGTAACCTTGACTATTGCCTTTCGAGGAGACGTAGATAGCGGAAATGCATTCTTCAATATTATCGGTGACGATGATTTGCCAATTACAACAACAGCATTGGGACAAAGTAATGTGACCGCAGGCGATTGTAATAACTTTAGCATTACTACAATTACACTTTCTGCTGCGACTTACAATGCTTGGGCAGCGGATGGAACGATCACAATCACTGCAAATTCCAATGGTGCGATTCCAATTCCTCCAGGTGGACCTGGCGATGGTGTAAATCCTTGCGCTCCAGATGCCATCAATGCGAATGGCGAACCTGATGGTGTGAGTGCAATGTTTGCTAGTTTAACTTTTGATAATACACAGTACGAATACTTTGCGACGGGAGCGACGAATATTGCGCCAACGACTGTGGAAGGTGACGACACTCTGCCCGAAGTAGAATTTGAAGTGGGAGAAACGGAGGTGTTTTATGTAGTAGAAGATGCGAGCAACAATAGCGATACTTGTTCTTTTATAATTACTGTAGTCGATGAAGAAGCACCGATAGCGCGCTGTACTGGAACAACGATTTCTATCAATCCATCAGGTATCGAAGCAGATACTTTGCAAGCAATTGACTTGGACTTTGGAAGTACGGATAATTGCGGCATTGATACGATGTTCTTGAGTCCAAATGTATTCGATTGCAGTTTTGCGGATAGAGATACGGTGAATGTGACACTCACTGTGGTTGATCGTTCTGGAAATGCGAGTACGTGCGAAGCGCCTGTACGAATCATTGCGGAAGCTCCTGAACCTAGCTATTTTATTCCACCTTGCGGCGGCGATTCTTTGTTCCTTTTCGCCAATCCGCCTTTGAGCGAAAGTAATAATGCTTACACTTATGCTTGGTCAGGACCAGATGGCTTCGTCTCCAATTTACAAAACCCAATCATCACCAATATAGATCAAGAAAACGCAGGTTCTTATCAAGTAACCATTACTGGAATTACTGCCTGCACTGCAACGGGCATCGCGGAAGTTGCGATCAATGATATTCCAATTGCACCAGACATCCTTGCACCAGATGAGATTTGTTCTTCGGAAGAATTGATCTTGATGACTTCCATTGCACCCGAAGGCGTTGATGTGATTTATAGATGGTATGGCGGTATGGCGCCAAATGATAGTTTGATTGGAACGACGACTTCACCTTCTCTATCGCTTGGAGAACCTGAAAATATAGGAATGCTCAACTTTTACGTACAAGTAGAAGTAGATGGTTGTCAGTCTTCCCCTTCGGTCACTAAAGTTATCAAGGTCATTGAGCAGCCAGAAGCTATCGTAATTGACCCTAATCCAGATCCTATTTGCGAAGACGAATCTATTGATGTGTTAGGGACATTTGTTACTGGAAACGATATTATGTACGAGTGGCGTGGTCCAAATGGATACTTCTCCAATGCCCAAATTCCACCAGTCATCACAGATGCGAGTGTAAACGATGATGGAATTTATACCTTAATTATCAAGAGAGAAGTGTGTGTTTCTGAACCAGCCAATGTAGTGGTTACAGTTCGTCCAAAACCTAATTCGCCCAACTTGAGTGTTACTGGTGGGCGTTGTGAAGGCGATGATTTGACCCTACGTATGAACGTTTCCAATGCGACCGTTTATCGCTGGATAGAACCAGGAGGAAATATTCGTACCTCGGCGACGAATGAGCTAGTCATTCCCGATGCAGGCATAGAATTATCTGGTCCGTGGACAGGTTTTGTAACGCAAGGCGGTTGCGATTCGGATATTTCAACGCCACTTCAAGTCAACATCAATCCTACTCCAAATCTAGCCGTTTCTGCTAATCCAAATCCAATTTGTACAGGTGATGACTTACAGCTAAATGCTTCGCCGAACTTGAATGGAGCGATCTATGAATGGTCAGGACCTTCTAATTACTTAGCCGTTGGTCAAAGTCCATTGGTCACTAATTTCCGAGAAGATCAAGCAGGAACTTATACGTGCAAAATCACGACGGATATGGGTTGTGTCAATACGAAAGACATAGAAGTGAATGGACAAACGGGCGTTCGCATTACAGGTATCAGCAATAGCGCAACGACAGAATGTCTAGCAAGTCCAACGGATATTCGCTTAGTCGTTACGGTCTTTCCACCTGACGATGGGACATATACCTACAAATGGACTGGACCAAGATACAGCTCAACGGAAAGTGTCGCAGTCATTCCAAACGCAACGGAAGACAATAGCGGTAATTACTCCGTCATTGTGAGCAATCCAGCAAGCTGTTCTTCCGAGGAGCGTACCACAACGGTGAGTTTGAAAGATGCACCATCCACGCCAATTACACCGCTGTTTAGTGAATTGACGCGTCCTCCGTTTTGCGAAGGTGAAGAGCTAATTTTAGCAACTAATGCTTATTCAGGAACAACTGTACAGTATAAATGGAGCACACCTTTGGGAGAAAAAATAACGACGGTTCCTACGCTTTCCGTAGGAGAACTTTCTATTAATGACGCAGGAGAATATGCTGTGGTGGTAAATATAGATGGTTGCGATTCGCGTCCTTCTGGTACGATTCCAGTTACTGTCAATATTGCGCCCGAAATTATGGCATCTAGTAATAGTCCAGTTTGCGAAGGTGCGCAGTTGGAATTAGAATCAGATTTGATTGAAAACGCGACTTATGAGTGGGAAGGACCAACTGGATTGGAATTTTCTGGTGCGAGTCCAGTTTTCACTGCTGCTGACCCCACGATACACTCAGGAACTTTCCGCGTGCGAGCAATTGTAGATGGTTGTCCTTCGCCTGAAGTGGCAATAGATGTAGAAGTAACAGAACTGCCTGAAGTCCCAATGGCTGTTAACAATGGACCGATTTGTATTGGAGAGGAAGGTGCAGAGTTGCGATTGGCAGTACCACAAATTACGTCAACATCGGGAGCAACTTATACTTGGTTTGATGAAAGTTCAACGATGGTAGGAGAAAATATTCCTAACTTAGTTCATACGATTACCAATTTTGAGGACTATCAAGAAGGATCACAAGAGTTCAGGGTTATTGCAAAGATTAAAGAGTGTCCATCTGAACCTTCTGCGCCAACTATGGTCATTTTCAATGAAATACCTGCCAATGTCGCTTATGCAGGAGAAGATGTGACGCTTTGCGAAGCAGAACCCATTGATTTGGATGCCACTGCCCCAAGCATTGGAAGTGGAATGTGGGAACAAATTGCAGGTGAAACAGAAGGTGTAATTATCACTAATCCAGATGATCCTAACACGACTATTTTAGGACTAGAAGGCAGCGGTACTTTTATTTTCGACTGGAAATTGAGTAATGGTGCGTGTAAAGATTATTCAACTGATCAGTTGACGATCTTAGTTAACCCAGATGCTGTAGCCAATGCTGGTTTTGATGTGGATACTTGTCAAGTGACCAGTATCTTATTGAATGCAGATGCGCCTTTAGTTGGGCAAGGACGTTGGACACAACCCGAAGCACAAGAAGCACTCGGCGTTCGGATAGACAATATTTTTGATGCCAATTCAAAAGTGGAAGGACTACAAGCAGGCAATCAATATTTCTTCACTTGGGAAATTTTGGATGGACTTTGTGGTGAAACCGCGGACGAAGTGACGGTTATTGTTTCCAATGGATTCGCCTACGCAGGTGAAGATTTCAATGATTGTGGTGATGGTTGTGTCAATCTAAATGCAGCAGAACCGACTTCGGGCGTTGGAATGTGGACGAGTACCAATCAAGAAATTTCCTTTAACAATCCAGCAGACGCGATGACCTTGATTTGTGGATTGGAAGTTGGTGTGAATGAATTGATTTGGACAGCCGACAATGGAGCGTGCGGAACAATGTCGAGTGATACCGTTATTGTGAATTATCAACCTTTAGCATTAGCGCAAGATGATACCGTTGCGGTTGCTTTTGCAGGTATTGTAGAAATCAATGCCGTAGCCAATGACAATCTTGTTGCTTCCAATTTTAGTATAGATGTGATGGATGAGCCTTCAAACGGAACGCTGGAAGATTTTGGAGATGGCACTTTTGAATACCAAGCTAACCCCAACTTCAAAGGAACAGATGGTTTTTCCTATGAATTATGTACTGCAGGTTGCGAATGTTCTATTGCTATCGTGACAATTAATGTAGGTGGCGAAACGGCTTGTAAGATTCCGTCCATTATTACGCCCAATCAGGATGGCGTCAACGATCAGTTCATTATTCCTTGCTTGGTAGACAGTACCCAATTCCCAGATAATAAATTGACTATTTTCAACCAGTGGGGCGATGAAGTCTTCCATAGTACCGCTTATCAAAATGATTGGGAAGGTACTTACAATAGTGAAGATTTGCCAGATGGCACTTATTATTATGTGCTCAATTTTGGAGATGGAAGTGCGCCCGCGAGTGGATATGTGATTATTAGTAGATAGAGACTATATGGCTTTAGGGTTACATGGTTTTATGGTTGACAAGGTGCTTAGCCATGAAACCATCAAACAATTCCAAACAACCTACAAACCGATTAAAGATATGACTAAGAAATTTTTACTCCCTCTTGTTTTTTGCTTGACTTTAGGCAGCCTCTTTGCCCAACAGGACGAGCAGTACACCCAATTCATGTTCAATAAATTGCGTTACAATGCCGCTTATGCAGGCAGCAACGCTACGCCTAATTTTACAGCAATTCATAGAAGCCAATGGGTTGGGTTGGAAGGAGCACCAGGTTCGCAAGTAGTAACTTTTGATTTGCCGCTACTAAACAATCGAATTGGGATTGGTGGCAACTTAATTAGAAATTCCGTAGCTGTTTCCCAGAACATTACTTTAGATGGAAGTTATGCGTATCGTGTACCGCTAGGTCCAGGAGTAATGAGCTTAGGATTGCAGGCTTCTTTGCGCTATCTCAGTACTGATTTTAGCGAAGTGACTGCCACGCAACCTATTTCTTCCGATAACGCCATCCCAATAGGTTTGCAAAGTAAATTCGTTCCCAATTTTGGTGTAGGATTCTACTACCACACCGAAGATTTTTACCTAGGATTCTCTTCTCCGCGCCTATTGGCGAACAATATTGATCTGGCAGATGACAGCGGCGTGATTAGTACAGAAGTGCAGCATTATTATATGATGAGTGGTGTCATCATTGGCGAAGGCAACTTTAAATTTTTGCCGCAAATTCTAGTCAAATACGTCCCGACTGCGCCTTTTGATGCAGATATTAATTTAAGTTTTATTCTCTTAGATCGCATTACAGTAGGAGGAACTTATCGCTTAGGAGGTTCTAAAGAAAAGGGCATTGGAGAATCTATTGGCGCGCTTTTTTCTGCGCAAGTGAATGATAATTTCCTCGTCGGTGTTTCTTACGATTTAACACTCTCAGGTCTGAGAGATGTGCAGGACGGAAGTATCGAACTAGCATTACGCGTCAGTTTTGGAGATCGAGAAGATACGCCAGATAAGGAATATGTGAATCCAAGGCATTTCTAAATCATATTTTGTGAACGAGGAGAGATATTTTTTTGCAAAAAAATATCTCTCCTCACCCGAAAGAACAAATGGAAAACGGTAAGAAAAATTAATTTTTCTTGCCGTTTTCTGTTTATTGAAACAGACTTAATTTTATCGAAAAAGGGCTAAAAAATTCATCGAATTTTTTAGCCCTTTTTATTTTCCTACACTTGACTGTAACCAATTCATAATTGAACCCGTCTCATTGACAAAATGAAAATAGCAATGTACTCAAATATGGTAGAGCGTGCAAACTTTGAAATACTAATTATGCAATACTATAATACTAGGTTATACCTAATAAAATGACCTTTTCATCACCTAATTCATTCCATTCATCCAAAAAACAAGAACTGAACCACCAAAGTCCGATACTTTTGAATCACTCTTATGAAAGCCCACCACCGATTGTTTGAATAGGGCTTGAAGAACTAAAAGAAAGAGAGAAATCATCATTTTTCTCAACCGTTATTCAAGCCAGAATAAAAATCTAATTCTCTAATTTTCTAAAAAGAAGTCACCCGATTATGAAACAGTCTATTTTCACCCTTTTTTGCTTGCTTTTCTTTGCGTCTTCCAGTTTTTCCAAAGCTAATGGGATGATAAAAGGAAAAGTGCAAGACGCTGAGGCACAGCCGCTTGCCTACGCTAATGTTGTACTTTACAATGCTGTGGACAGCAGCGTTTTAAAGTTAGAACTCTCCGACGAAGAAGGTAAATATCAATTCTCTCAACTCGAAGCAAATAACTACTACATTCAAGTCAGCTTTGTAGGGTTACCGACACAAACCACTGCTTCATTTACCCTATCCGAAGGCGGAGATTATACCGTACCGACTGTAGAAATGATTGCCGATGCGAATGAGTTGGAAGCGGTCACGGTCACTGCGCAACGTCCATTGTTGGAGTTGAAACCAGACATGATGGTCATGAATGTAGAAAGCAGTGCAATTGCTGTCGGAGATAATGCGCTAGAACTGCTGCGAAAAGCTCCGGGCGTCGTCATTGATAATAATGAAAATGTGTCTTTGCTTGGAAAAGCAGGCGTACTCATTTATATAGATGGCAAACCCTCTCCGCTTGGTGGAGCAGATTTAGCGGCTTTCTTAAAAACGATGCAATCCTCTGAAATTGAGTCAATTGAAATCATTACGAATCCCTCTTCTAAGTACGATGCACAAGGAAACGCGGGCATCATCAATATCAAGTTGAAGCGCGCGAAAGGTCTGGGTTCTAATGCAAATTTGAACCTAACGTATGCGCAAGGGCAAACTATGCAATACAATGCTTCCATCAATGGTAATCACCGCAATAAGTTCTTGAATGTTTTTGGAAATTGCAGCCATAACTATGGAGAAAACGTCAACTTCAACGAATTCTATCGTGAGCAATTTGGCTTTACTTTCGACCAACGCGCTGATCAAGGAGGAAATTGGCGAAGTAATAACTTTCGCTTGGGTACAGATTTCTTTTTAGGCAAAAAACACACCCTCGGTTTCTTGATCAATGGTTTCTTTTCTGATAATGTTTGGGACAGCGAGAGCAGAGCTGCCATCTCGATGGTTGGTAATCCTTCTCCTGATAGCATACTGTTAGCGCAAAGTAATACAACGAGTGATCGAATGAACGTCAATTATAACGTCAACTATCGTTTTGATAATGGAAAGGGAAGGAGTTTGAATATTGATGCAGATTACGGAAAATTTGATATTGATCGCATGGAAGATCAGCCTAATTTTTATGTGTCGCCGACTAACGAGGAAAATATTTTAAGTTCTTCCATTGTGGAAATTATTACGCCTACCTTAATTGACATTGCTACTTTCAAAGTGGATTATGAGCAACCTTTAGGTGATGGAAAGTTGGGAGCAGGTGCGAAAGTTTCTTACGTAAATACGGATAATTCCTTTGACTTTTTCGATGTGTTGGATGGACAAAGCATCTTAAATAAAGACGTAAGCAATCAGTTTGAATATTCGGAAAATGTAAACGCAGCTTATGCTAATTACAACCAGAAATTCGGCAAATTAGGCGTTTTGGCTGGTTTGCGTATGGAACACACCAATTCGGAAGGAGACCTGACCAGTTTTGTGGCTACGGAAGATGATAATGTGAAGCGCAACTATTTAGACTTCTTTCCTTCGGGTGGTTTGACTTACGATTTGAACGAAAAAAATAGTTTTCGTTTGAATTACAGCCGTCGAATCAATCGTCCTTCTTATCAAGATTTGAATCCTTTTCGTCAGCGATTGGATGAATTAACTTTCGAGAAAGGAAATCCATTTTTGCAGCCAGAATACACCAATAAAGTAGAATTGACGCACACCTTCATGTACGCCATCAATACCACTATCGGATTCGATCATACCAGAGATTTGATCGCTCAATTGACGGATGCGGAAACAGAAAAAAGTGCCTTCATCACTTATCGAAATTTGGCAGAACGCTACAGTTATACTTTGAATATTAGTGGTGGAATTCCGATCAAAGATTGGTGGTCGGCTTATGTGAGTTTGACGGGAGCACATCAGCAGAATCAAGCAGATTTCGGAGAAGGCAAAACCTTAGATTTGGAAGTCACTACTTTCAATGCCTATGCTCAAAACAACTTTAAATTACCTGGCGAATTTAACCTAGAAGTTTCGGGTTGGTATACCTCGCCTTCCATTTGGGAAGGGAGCTTCAAAATGGAAGAAATGTGGGCATTGAATGCGGGCGTTTCTAAGAAAATATTGGATGGCAGAGGTTCTTTGAAACTATCCATCAGTGATATTTTTAGAACCAATGTTTTCAGAGGAAGAAGCATCTTTGGAGACTTGGATATGACCGTGCAAGGAGGTTGGGACAGTCGCAGAGTACGTGTGAATTTCTCTTACCTATTTGGAGACAATCAAGTGAAAAGTCGCCGCAGAAGAACTGGTTTGGAAGCTGAATCGAAACGTATCAAATCTGGGAACTAGATAAATGTGCATTTAATTCACAAAAATAGCGTTTTCTTAACAATTCAATTGCTCGGGTTTCGCTATTTTTGTGAGCCAAAATGACTAGATATAATCTTATTAAAATTAACCATCACTATTGTACACACATCCGTAAATTGTATGAAAACGACGACCTCGTCTTAGAAAAGGCGAGGTTTTGTTATTTTCTGACTATTTGATAGGTTTTTCTATTACCATTACGAAAGGAAAGAGTGACGAAATAAACACCTGAGAGTAGATGCGACAAGTCAATATTAGTCATCGTATCAGGTCGGGAAGTTTTTAGAGTGCGCCCCTGTATATCAGATATGCGTATATGAGCTACTTCAAATAAATCATGAGTGATGGAAATAAATTCAGTAAATGGATTTGGATGAATTATTATCTCATCTTCTTGTACTCTAATTTCTTGATAAACAGATGTATATAAGGAGATTAAAGAATCGCAATCAATGCTTCCAAGCCCGTAAGATTTTTCTTCATCTTCATAACAATTAAGATAGTCAGGCATGCCATTTGCTAAAAAGGAGATACCCGAGGATGTTCCTAGTAGGGCAGCTCTATTAAGTGAACCAACTCCTTTTACAATTCTGCCAGGTGTGTTGCTTCCTATATCTGTCTGATCACCAAAGCCCCATTCGGGAAGGGTATCGTTTGGAGGTGATAGATAAGAACTGTATTGAACAAGAAGAGTATCGCCATTGAAAGGTACAGAGGAGATAGAGTCAATTTTGTAAACAAATCGTCTTTGCGGAAGTACTCCGCCAAAAAAGCCATAAAATTCGCTATCTGTCACCACGATTGTATCGCCAACTTCGGCGGTAAAGTCGTAGATAATACCAAAATCATTCTCAATACGAACATAAACCGTATCTCCGTTTTCGCTAGAAGAGACGATCTCACTCTTATCTCCTAATTGCCAAGTTCCATCTTCGAGTAGTAGATATGGAGTAATAATCGTACAATACCGATCATCAATAACCGTGTCTTTTTCTGTCCTAAACTGAAATATAGTTGGCAGACCACTGCCAATAGAGGTTTGATAGGTCCATGTGCTACCAACTGGCGCGAATTGCTGTGAGTAAGCAGTGCTGATTCCTACTAGGAATAATATTACTACTAATCCAATATTTCCGTAGTTAGAGAGGAATTTGTAGGTCTTATGCATATTGTTGTTTGTGTTTAAACGATTTGATTGTCTCAGTATACTATTATTTAATGCAGATGCTTTGACTTCGCCAGCAATTATTCATTTAAACTATACTCAACCGAAAACCAAATCTTGGTAGGATTCAATCGCTCATAATCTTGCGCTAAGAAGTCTTCTAGGGGCTGTCGTTCACTAAACAAAACAGAGAAAAAAAGCACTCGATCTATTTTGTAGAGATGGAAGAGACGATAGTTGAGTTGAAAGTTGAACCTATTGAGTTGGTAACCGATACCAGGATTAATTTCTATGGCATCAAACTCTAATCTGAATTTCCTGAAAGTAGCCTTCCCTATAAAAGTTTCTACTCTTTTTGAAAAATTAAAAGCAGCAAAAGCAGAGGTGGTTAGGTACAAATGATGATGTTTTTTCCCAAGCACTCTGAGATTAATAGCTAGCTGTGGAGCTATTTTTTCTTTAGTGTAGATGCCAACGTATCTAAATTCTTTGCTGGGGTCATTAGTAAAATAGGGATGAAAAAAAGGGCGAAAAAAATTATGATGACTTCTTATGTATCCCAATCCAGTTGCAAAATCCAAATGCTTGAATAGCTTCCATTCTTTGTTAAAAGTTAGCATGAAATCATAATCATTGGAAATTTCATCCATATTCCAAATCTCTTGTCTGCCAGGAAGTTGAAACAACCTTCTATCTTCTTCATAAGCAGCATAGCCAAGCATTAAGGTCGTATTATTAAAAAAGCTTGGCGAGGATTGAGCTAGAATTGTAGTGTTAATAAAAGAGGAGAAAATGAAGATGAACGGTATTATATTTTTCACAGTAAACTTGATTTAGTTAGCTAGACGGTGTAAAGGAAAAAGGGGTTGATACAACCTTCCCATTTGCACAGCATATTTCCAGAACGTGTCAAGTTCATTAAGTTTTATAAGCCAAAACGATCAAATTGCAAGGATAAATAAGATGATATTAGAGTGTTAATTTCCCTTAAGCTCATAACTCACTGTCATCCAGATTTGAGTAGGATTGAATGTATCATATTTTTTATTTAAAAAAGGGTTGTTGTTATTCTTAAAAAGTAATTCATTAAAAATTACTTCATCTAATCTGTAAATATACTTCCATCGATAGTAAACACCCAATCGCAAGCGCGAACTAATGTTTACACCAATTCCAGGATACAAAGCAACACTGTTAGGCTCAAATTCCCATTTAACAAATTGATTCG
>JBCDFY010000057.1:0-31440 GCA_039176995.1 Bacteroidota bacterium | reverse complement strand
CAGACGGGGACTGCGACTTGTTGTAGGCTCTTGGCCATAGTAAAACAGTAGGAGAGCATTCCATTTCAGACGGGGACTGCGACATCCGTTTATCAAGGCAGTAATATCACTGCCCGTAGGAGAGCATTCCATTTCAGACGGGGACTGCGACTGTCGCGCGCCCTTCTATTTCTGCGTCCCATGCGTAGGAGAGCATTCCATTTCAGACGGGGACTGCGACGCTTTATACGTCTTTGTTCTCTTTCATCACCTACGTAGGAGAGCATTCCATTTCAGACGGGGACTGCGACAAGAATAAGAAAAAATTGATTATGCGTTGCATGTAGGAGAGCATTCCATTTCAGACGGATGAACGAAGAGCAATTTCGACGCGTCGGAATCGAACACTGAGTGTGTTCGTCGGAGTGAACCGCGATAGCGGATGGGTGAACGAAGCAAAATTTTACGATAGTAAAATCAAGTCTCAAGAAGACTTGGCGGAGAAAACCGCGATAGCGGATGGGTGAACGAAGCAAAATTTTACGATGGTAAAATCAAGTCTTAAGAAGACTTGGCGGAGAAAGCCGCGATAGCGGATGGGTGGCACTTTTCCAATCAACGAGGATAATATTGCCACCCACCCGTTGACACGGTTCTCTCACTTGGATACACTCAGTATCCATTTTGAGCAATTGTGATACAAAAAATAACCACCTGATTTAAGCTTTGTTACTCGTTAGGAAACTTAACAGATCGCCTTCCAATAAAGCGATTGATCGCTTATTTTTTAGGCTCTCATTGGCAATCAAGTTGCTTAAGCGAAAAGCGTTCTTTTACAGCTCAAGAGCGCATCGAGCGCTGTGAGCTGTGAGAAAACTTCTTTCAGGAGCGAACAAAAATCAGCTTTTGGCTGATTTTTGTTCGCTCCAAAAGATTTTTTTGATGGATTGAAAACGGTCCGATGCCGTTTTCAATCCAAAATACGCTAATTATCATTCTTTGATTACTACTGATATTTTGAGATATAAATCGCAACTTGAAACCCAAATTGAGCCATTTTTTAAATTCTAATAGCTCAGAAATCGTTGGTTTGTCTACTCGTCAAAGACGAGCTGCATAGGATATTTCGCATTACAAATGCTCACGAACACTAGGCTTGTAGAGAAATATGATATGAATGAGAGAAGCATGATGACGAGCAGACAAATGAGAAAACGCTGCTCTCACGAAACTACTCAAAATCTAGTTTCTGCATAATGTACATAGATCGCTAATTTGGGTAAAGGTGTATTCGTTGCTCCCTCGAACACTCAAGCAAGGCGAAGCCGTTCAAGCATTCAAACGGCGAAGCCCTCAAACACTCGCACATTCGCACAAAAAAACCAAGCCTCCGGAAGGAGAACTTGGCGAAACAGAAGAACACAAGAGAACAAAAACAGGAAAAATAAGCTCAAAACTGGATGCTGTGGTAGTAGGAAGCGGCGCGAGGAAAAGCGGTCATGCGATGGTGGACTCGGAAACGACGGGCAGCATCCAGATGGGGAAAGGGACCTAAAATGACCTTATGGGGTGAGGCATCGGGAGCAGTAGCGAAAAGAACCGAGTAGGAAGTTCGAGCAGTCCATTGTTGCTTGAGCGCAATGGCATTGGTGTAGTCTCGAAATGCACCCAATTGCAGATAATAAACTACTTCATTCGTAGTGGTAGGTGCATCATAAATAGTGGGGCGAACAGTGGGTGTTGATACAGGGGCGGCAGCAGGAACAGAAGAAACAACCGAATCTGAATTTGAAAAAGGCACTTCTTTTTCGGCTTCTGGCGGAGCAAAGTCCTTGAGGTCAAGCGGAAGATCGGCGGAGCTACTTTGAAGCGTCACGGCATCTGAGGTTTCGACTTGAAAAATGCGATTAAAACCTAGAGTGAGCACTAGCGCAATCAAGAGCGCCAAGAATACACTAGCAATAGCAGTATATTTCCGCAAACGGGTAAAAAAATTGGGAAGTATTCGTTTGCTCATGGGAAAAAAGTAGCCGATGGCGGCGCGTAGAGTGCTACGCATTCGATAGGCAACAAAACTACCGATCATCAAACCGACGCCCCATCGGAGCAGTGGATAAATTAAAGTGGAAGTCATATGTCAAAGGAATTTGATAAATTTATTGCTGACTTCCTGTTTTCGTGTTCAGTGTGCTTATTGTTGGAAAGCAACAAAAGTGGGATTAAAAATCTGCTCCCAATACGTAGCAGAAGAAAACCACGATGGCAACGAAGACCGTTGCGTTCCACAAAATGCCGTTGACGGAGCTTCGAACGGTGCTCCGGTGAGCAATGCCATGAATGGTGCGACGCGAAAGATTGGACAGTACGCCCATTCCCAAAAATAGACCAAAAACAAAGATCAATGCATAGAATAAAGTACTGTCCATAAGGCAATTCGTTTAAATTTTCCAATGTCTCTTTCCTCTCTACCTCTCATCTAAAAGATGAATTGAATCCTATTTTTCTTGCGCTTTTTTGCCTTTTTTCCGCTAAATCGTTGGTTTTCTTCATAAAAACCCAAAAAATGCTTGTCGCATGATCTAAAATCCTTATATTTGCTTTGAGCAGTCCAAGAAGCCGCTCACCAATATGAGGAAAAAATTTCCTTACACCACATACAATAAGCAAGATTAAGTACGGCACATTAGACCTTATTTGCAAACAATATTTGTAGAGGCTAATTGATTGATTTTCGGTACGTCAATTCGGCTTCACAAATTTTTTGTGAATAACCACTATCATTTACACGCTTTTGATTATCATCAAAAAACAGTACACCCATATATGAATACGACTACCTATTCCTATTTCCTGAAAGGCGATGTGTCTGGTATTCAGGCGTTTATTTTTAATGTGAAGTCAGCTAGACCCACTTTATTCACATCCTCATTTTCTAACCTTCCTAATCTATTAATCCATGAATAGCATTACGTTCACTTGTGAAACGATTACGCCGATGTTTCTTGCGGGAGCAGATGGCAGGACTCCTGAATTACGTGCACCGAGTATTAAAGGAGCGATGCGGTTTTGGTGGCGGGCGATGCATGGGCATTTACCACTGAATGAATTGAAGGCAGAAGAAGATAAGATATTTGGGGGGACGGATAGGAGGAGTAGTGTGATATTGACGGCAAGATATGTAGATGAAAATATCAACAACCATACCGTACCAAAATTCAATTACATTAGGGATTATAAGGAAAATAAAATTGGAGTAAGATATTTTAACGTCCTATTTTATTTTCATGATAAGGATAGAGAAGGAATCGCGCCTGGAGTGAGGTTTGAAATTAAGCTTCGTTCACAGGATAAATCACATTTAATTAAAGCAGCAACCACATTTTGGCTATTTTCTATTCTAGGAGGTTTGGGTTCAAGGTCTAGAAGAGGAAATGGCAGTTTTAGAATAATTAGATCAAAAAGAAATGGATTAAACAGTTCGGAACTTCCTTTTTATAAAAAAAATAGAGAAGGCAAATATCAAATAGGGGATATAAGAACGATCAAAGAAGTGGTTGCCTTCTCCAAGCATAATGATTTTGTCAACTTTTCCCATCTTCAAGGTGCTAACATTTTCTATTCAAAAGGTATTTCTAGAGGTAAAGGTTTTGATAAATGGCATGACGCTGTTCATGACATAGCTTTTAAGATGATGCAAGTTAGGGATAGCAATACAAAGTATGATCAGGGTAGAAATATCGAAAAGTTTACAATGGATGATATTGATAAAAAGGCAGCCTTTGGGTTACCTTTTAATATTTTAGGCAATGGCTCTGTCAATCTCTTTTTGAATAATCAAGGTGATTACATAGATACTAGAAGAGCCTCTCCACTAATAGTAAGCCTTACAAAAATAGGTAAAAATCTGTATTGGACTGCTACATTTCTTCAAGGAATTTTTATGCCTGAAAATGCTTCAATTATTCATGTTGATAGAAATGGAAAGAAGAGAATGTCAAAAGAAAAGGAAAGTACAGTTCTAGTAGAAGAATTTAAGGAACGGTTAAGAAATGAGTGGATGACGCTAGACGAAATATTTGACGCTGAATTAGAAGGTATTGTTTCAAACAATTCCAATAGAACCATAAAATTTTTAGACTTCTGATAATATGAAAGAATACCTATTCCTATTCACCATCTCCCCTGTCCAATCCTTCATTGCGCAAGCGCGGAAAACACATGATTTGTTTGCAGGAAGTCAAATTCTTTCTGATTTAACTGCTTTTGCGATGAAAGCTGCAGGAGGTACGACAGAAGAAGAGAAGAAAAAAGTACAATTTATCTTTCCAACGATCAATCAACCTTCTAAACCCAATCGCTTCGTTGCAATTATCGAAACAGAGGAGATACAGAGCTTTGGAAATCAAGTTGAAGCAACTGTCAAGAAGCACTTCGTAGAAGCATTAGGAAAAAAGGTGATTGAATTGCTTCCTTCATCAAAAGCGCAACTAGAAGATTTCTTGAAAATCTACTGGGTCGCTAGGGAATACGTGGAAGGAACAAGCTATCCTGAACAAATTAAGCGACTAGAACAAGATTTGGGCGCAGCTAAAAATATTCGCTATTTCCAACAATTCCCTGAACGAGGGCGCAAGTGTTCTATGAGTGGAGAGTATAATGTGAAATTTTACCGAAAGACAGAAGGAGAAACCCGTAACAATAGAATCGTATCGGGTGAAGAAAATAAGCTATTCCACGATGATGTTTTGGTGATTGATGCCAAGAAAAACAGCGGCAAGATAAAGGTGAGTCACTTACAGCCTGGAGAAGGACTTTGTGCAGTCAGTATGATGAAGAGATTTTATAAAAGCGATAATGAATTTCCTTCTACTGCAAATATTGCTTTAAGTGATACACTGTCTAAAATTGAGAAAAACAAGCGCGCTAAAGAATTGGCTGATGAATTCGCCTGTTGTTTTGGAAAGGATGGTTGGAGAACCCTGAAAAATGGTCAACTCTTTTATGAAGAAAATCTGACGAGTGAATACTTTGATAAACAGGGACTTAATCACGTATCCTTAAAATGTGCTACGGACAAGTTAGCTACACTCATTCCTTTCGTAAAAGAAAAGAACCTTCAATTTTCCAAATACTACGCTATTCTGGCTTTTGATGCGGATGGAATGGGAAAGAAATTACAAGCCTGTAAAGGGGCAGGAGAACATACAAGGGTTTCTGAATTGTTGGCTGGATTTGCTGAACTGGCAACTGATTATATTGACAATGAGCAAACAGGCATAGGAAGAACGGTTTACGCAGGTGGAGATGATTTTTTGGGGCTTATCAATCTTAATCATCTTTTCAAGGTGATGAAATATTTGAGGGACTTGTTCGATGAAAAAGTGAATGCTAATCTTCGGGCAGAGTTGATAATGACCTTCTCCGCAGGCGTTGCCATTGGACATTATAAAACGCCACTTTCGGAAGTGCTTGGCTGGGCAAAGCAAATGGAAAGGGTTGCGAAAAGTGTGGAAAAAGAAGATCAGTCAGCTAAAAAAGATGCCTTTTCCATCGCTGTCCTTAAACGATCTGGCGAAATACACTACACGATTTGGCGTTGGAAAACCTTCGAGAACAACTGGACAACGGATATATTTCAAAGGCTAATTGTACATTTGAAAGATGGTGAACTCTCCAAAAAATTCATCACCAATCTGAGCAGCGAATATGAAAAACGATTGGATACAGATGGAAACTGGGGAAAGCAAGCACAAGAGAATGGCTTTGAAGAGGAACTCAACGCTATGTTAGCATATGAGCTAGACTACTTTATAAAAAGATCAGCTGCATCGGATGAAGAAGCCAAATCCGCTGTAAAAGGTTTGGCAGATCATTTATTTAGCAATTACCAGCATCATATTGGCTTCAAATTAAGTGTACAGAATTTACTCAATATGCTGCACATTTGTGAATTCATCACTACTGAAATTAATCCAGTAGCATCTGAGCAAAAACCTACATCACAGCCACAAAATTCAATAGTATGACAATAGAAATAGAAGCATTAGATACCTTATTTTTCAGAGACGGGAAACCTTTTGAGAAAGGAGATGATGTTTGGGCAACGGGAATATTTCCACCTTTACCTAGCGTCCTCTACGGAGTATTGCGTTCCGCTTATTTAGCACAACAAGATATCGGCTTAGAAGAAGTAGAGAAAGCAACGAGCGGACTAATCATCAAGAACATTGCCTATCATGTCAATCTGAAAAACAGAGATGAAGAACATAAGACAGAGCGACTTCAGTTTCCTCTTCCTTTGGATTTAGTAATTGAAAAAGAACCTGAACCATCTTTAGCAGCAGCAGAAAAAGACGAATGGAAGAGAAACAAAAGTTACTACGAAACAGAGTTCAATAGTTTTGATGGTGCGTTAATGGATGAAAACAAAACGATCAAGTATTCTCATCTGAATCAGCTTCCCTTTGTGCCGCAACAAATTTTAGGCTACCAGAAAGGAGGTGAGGTAGAAGGTGTAGAGCATGGATTCATTGATCAATCTTTACTAGAAAAATACCTATCTGGAGAGAGTGCTATCGAAATTAGAAAGCTGTCAGAACTGTATCAGTTTGAACCCAAAATAGGCATCAGTAGAAGCAATGCTACTCGAACAACCAGCGAAGGAAATCTCTATCGGGTTGGAATGATCAGAACAACTGATGTAAGAATTGTAGTAGAATTTGAGGGTTTGGATTTAGCTCCTAAAGGCATCCTGAAAATCGGTGCTGAAAACAAATTAGCGGTCTATTCAGATTTGTCCGAATCCATTGCTCCAAAAATAGACCTAGATTTAGATAGAAACGAATTCAAAATCTATCTTGCTACTCCTGCTTTTTTCGAGCAAGGCTACTATCCAAGTAAGATATTCGAAGATCATAATATTGAAGCAGAACTTCTAAGTTGTGTGGTTGGAAAATATATCAATGTAGGTGGTTTTGATATGGTGAAAAGAGCACCCAAAGAAATGCGAAAAGCAGTTCCTGCTGGGAGTGTGTATCATTATCAATTGACTGGAGATTTGAAACCTTTTTTTGAGTATATAAAAGAAAATGGAATCTCAGAGTTTGGGGCGAAAAAGGGCGAAGGATTTGGAATTGCTTATTTATCAAATATTGAATCGCTATGAAAATCATTCTTAGCACAGTTGGCACTTCAATTTTTGATAACTATCTATCTGCAAAAACGCTTTTTGACAAAAGGGGAAGAAGGCTCCAAACTGGAAGAAGGCATAATGATAAGCAAGCAGTTGATAAAATCAACAGGATAAAAAAGGAAGCAAAGTCTTCTAGTTCCATTTCTGAATACCGCATAAAAGACATTGTTGAAGTCTTGAATAAGAATTGGCTGAAAAGCGTTACTAAAGATGATGATAATGAGTGGGATTTTAAGGAAGGCTTAAATGAATTTGCCTCTGCTGAAATCGAAAGTATCTTAAAAATACTAAGTTCAGAGGAGGATGTTATAAACGTTCATTTGATTGCCACAGATACCGTATTATCTCAATTGGCTGCCGAAATAATTAGTAGTTTTTTGAACACTCATTTTTCTGATCGTTTAAAAGCACATTTTAATGCCAAACAAGATGTAATCCAAGATTTAAGAATTGACAACTATGACAAATTCAAGCTGGGCTTAGTCAGGTTATCAGATCGATTTTATCAAATTGTTGGGAATAAGTTAGTAGCAAATTTATCGCAAGAAGTGATCCTCAACATTACGGGAGGATACAAAGCAATCATCCCTTTTCTATCCTTGCTTGGGCAAGTTAATCAAACCAAAATACAGTACACCTTCGAAGATACAGGAGTACTAATTGAAATTCCTCAATTACCCATCAAGCAGAATGATAAGTTGTTTGAACGCTACTGGAAAGAGTTGCATCGGCTTGAAAATGAAATATTGAATCAATATGAATATCCAGAGCTACTCAAAGATTTATCTATTTGTTTTGACTTGGATGGCAATGACTTTTGTTTCAATTTCTTAGGAAATGCGCTTTGGAAAAGATTTATCAATCGTTATTTTTTGTCCTCTTGCACGGATGAAGTATGGAAAGAAATAGAACATCATGGCAACATCCAAAAAGAAATAACAACCAATTTTTATTCAAAAGAACATCGAGTAAAATACTCCGTGAAAAAGCCAGAACCATATAACGACCATTTGTGCTATGGTAAAGGTAGACATGATCCACGTATTTTTTATTTGGAAGACGGCGAAGAAATAATAATCTATAAAACATTCCCAAAGCATAATCAAAACTATGAAACCTATTTAAAGAAACTCGCTGATGTGCGATTAAAAGATTTGAAAGAACATTTAATACAAAATACTGCACTCAGAAAGATAGAATTAAAAGGAAGACCATGCTGACCAAAAAGTTCTATTTGACTTTTATTGAGAACAAAATAAATCCATAATTATATGTATCAAACTGCTAAACCTTTATTTTTTAAAGTAGAAACGCCCATGCACGTTGGGAGTGGAAGTGACTTAGGGCATATTGATTTGCCCATACAAAGAGAAAAACATACTGATTTTCCAATGGTGCAAAGTTCCAGTCTAAAAGGAGCATTACGAGAGCACCTAGAACAGAACGTAAGCTCACTAGAAGATAAGATTGGTGTTCATCTAACCTTTGGCTATGACAATGACGGCGTAGATGGAAAGGTAAAAACCTTCTTCGAAGCTAAAGATAACCAAGATTTTGCGGGTGCTTTGGCTTTTACGGATGCTCGATTATTACTGTTTCCTATCAAATCTTACAAAGGCGTATTTGCCTTACTGACTTGTCCGCAAGTAATTGAAAAACTTTACAAAGAGCTGTCCTTGGTGTGTGATTACGACAAAGATGTTACGGACAAATTTGCAGGCAATTGGGATATTTCTGAAGACAAAGCGGTGTTAGCGGATTCTGATTTTTTGGGCATCAGTGGCAAAGTTGTTTTAGAAGAATATGCTTTCAATATTGATATAAATGAGAAGAATGAAAAAACGATGCAAGATTTTGCGGCAAAGTTATCCGATTTCTTAGATAGCAAAATTCTTAGCAGGCTAGTGGTCGTTTCCGATGATGTTTTCAAAGACTTCACGAAACTAACTACCGAGGTGATTACGCGCACAAAAATTCAAAATGATACGGGTACTGTACAAAGTGGTGCGTTATTTACAGAAGAATACTTGCCCGCAGAAAGCTATATGTACTCCTTAGTAGCAGCACACCGAATCTTCCAAACAACTAAGCAGAAAAATGACGAGGCGCGGCAACAGCAGTTCCCTAAAAACGCAGCAAATAAACCCATCCGATCCGCAGAAGATGTACGAGCTTTCTTCAAGAAACATTTGAAAGATATTGGTCAGATTGGTGGTAGTAGCACCTTAGGAAAAGGCATTGTTCAATTCTTTAAAAATCAACTGTAAAATGGCAATTAACAATTTAGAACAACAACGCTTGCTGTATGCTATGAGAGCAACAAGCAAGGATGGGCGAGCAAGGAAAGAACTATCCAATAAAGAGAGGAGCTCCAATTATGATAGTATGGTCAAGAAAGTACCTGCTTACGTTCAAAAAAATGGCTTTGTTTATACCATGGCCTTCCTGAACGAGAAAGATCATGAAGTTTTCTATGATATCTGGAAATGGCATTGTTCGACTGATTTGAACACTCGAAAGTTAGCGGAAAAAGAAAAAGGAGAGTTTCTAAAATATCTACTAGAGTTAGAAGATGCCTCTATGCTAAGAGCACTTACATTAGAAACTCTAGCGATTATGAAATGCTTTAAGCGATTTGTTAAAGATGAAGATTAATGATTATGAAAGGGAAGATTAAAGAAATAAAAAATGGAGGAGTTTTCGGATTCATTGAAGGAGAAGACGGTAAAAGATACTTTTATCATATTTCTAAGGCAGAAAAAAAGGGCTGGAAAAAGAGAGACTTACAATTGGGAATGATGCTTGAGTTTATCCCTGAAAAGACTCCTAAAGGCTTAGGTGTAAAAGAGTTTATTTCAGAAAAAACAAGATTAGCATCTAGTCAAAGTGCTGAAGATAGTGTCATCGAAAATCGAAACTTGTTGCGCTATGATAGTAATGATCGAAACTTCTATCTGTTCCTAAACAAACCATATCATGTACTAGAACATGGAAATATGTATAGTCAAAAAGGTAGTGGTGATGCTGGTTTTTCATTAAGCACTCGGTTTTCTAAAGACAACCAATTCAAAGCGTTAAAAGACTTTGATTTCAAAGGAATCGATTGCTCAGCAATCACAAAAAAGCAAAGAGCGAATATAGAATCCTTATTCTCTAAAGCAAATACCAAAACGCTCCTGTTCAAACCTGATTGGAGAATGACGCTTGGATTGGGTGGCGCTTCTGTATTCGAGACGGATATTACGCTGCATCATATTTATGGAGTGCCTTATATTCCTGCAACTAGCGTAAAAGGAGTTGTCAGAAGCTATATTATTCAGGAGCAATTCGACAATGATGAAGCGAAAGCCATTTTGGACAAAAACTTTTGTGATGCTTTTGGTTGTTCGAAGGAGCACGAAATTCATACGAAAGACGAAAATGGAAAACTCATCAAGAACAAAAAGCCAAGTTGGTACGGTCAGGAATACGAAGCTAGAAAAATAAAGTATTACGACCGAAAAGGAGCGATTTACTTCTTCGATGCTTTACCAACAGATAGTAACGAAATTGAAGTAAGTATGGACATCATGAATGTTCATTATAAGGATTATTACGACGCTTCAAAGAAGAAAGACGGTACTTACCAAGCAGGAAGTGTAAAGCCACCCGCAGATTGGAGCAGTCCGACTATCATTAATTTTCTGACAGTCGAAAAGACTACTTTTCAGTTTCTATTAGCTTCGAAGGATGGAATTATAAATGCGCTAAAAATTGGAGATAAACTAATAGAAGAATGGTTTAACGAAGCACTTACTAACCATGGCATCGGTGCAAAAACAGCTGTCGGCTATGGCTATATGGAAGAATAAAAAACACCTAAGCAAATGACAATCCTAGACTTATTCAAAAGTAAAATCATCCAAAAGGAATTCTCTTTCCAAGACGAAGGATTAGTAGGGAGAAAAATGAGGGTGGACAGTTCTGAGGATGTGGAAATACTGCTTAAAACGGAATTGGCAATTTTTTTGCAGATTTCGCAGAAAGGAGTGCTGGATGTGAAAAAGTTCTTGAATAAGAAAAGGATGGATGCTACTTTATTGGTGATGCAGCCAAAAGATGGAAACGCCATACTCGACGTAGATCATAGAGACGATTGGGAGGATATTGTGAGGGACTTTTCCAGATTGCTAGATTGTGTTTATGAGCAATTTCGTCCTAAAAGTTTACATATTTTTCTCGCTGTTCCCGCCAGCTTAGCTTTCGGAATAGGCTGCACGATCAGAAATTTAAGGCGTCCTCATATCTATCATTATTCCAGAGAGAGAGAAAGTTATAAGTTGGTGTTAGTAGCAGATGATTCTATAAAATAGTTGCATTAATTGAATATTTATATCATGCCAAAACACGACCCAACCCGCGAGTCCCGCATCCACGAAGAAATCGTGGTAGATGCTTACGACGATGGAGAAATCAATATGAGTTGGTACTACTACTTCAACGATCATATGGAGTTTCCTTTTGAAGCAATCGTAAATCTACTGAAGCGCAATGGTACAAAAGAGCAGGTCAAAGTAGAAATACTCAACGTACAATCGGAGGTAGAAGCACCAATTCTACTTGGTGTTGCTGAAAGAGGTTACAACCGCTTGCAAATGATTGTTCCAAGTGTTATTGTTAGGGTAGTGGATGCCGAAGAACAACAAGAAATGCTTAACGATTGGCTTTACTATCATAATAAATCACTACTCTCATAAAAAACAACAAATCATGACAACGACCAACCTAAAACTGCAAAAGCAAGCTCTAAACTTCAAACCCTCGAACCTTCAAACGGGCGAAGCCCCTCAAACACTCGAACATTTAAACACTCGAACCCTCTACCTCTCCTTCGACCTCCCGCTCTACACGCGCCAAATTCCACAATGGCGTGGTGCATTCCTAGAAATGGCGGCTTGGGAAGACCATCTTTTTCACAATCATAAAGGAGAAAGTGAGGAAGGTGACTTCCACTATCGCTATCCCTTGATACAATATCGAGTGCGACGCAAAAAAGCAGCCATCTTTGCTATAGGTGAGGGCGTGCAAGCCCTACAAAAAGTGTTGGCGACTAGCGATTGGCAGATCAATTGGCAAGGACAAACCAAGACCTTACAGGTAGAAGACCTTCGTATGAACTCCACGCTCATCAAAACCACTACCCAACCCCAAAGCTATAAACTTTACAAATGGCTCGCACTCAACCAAAAAAATTACGAACTTTGGCAAAAATGCAATGGCTTAATCGAGCGGACGCAACTGCTCCAAAACATCTTGCGTGGGCATTTGCTTGCAGCACTCTGGGGAATGCGTTGGCGCGAAAAAGTACAGATTGAAGTGTGTATTCAAGAAATCCGAAGATCGCAAACGATTCCTTTGAAGGGCATCAAACATACGACTTTCGACATCGTTTACACCACCAATGTGCAACTCCCTAATCATATCGCGCTAGGTAAAGCAGTTAGCCGAGGTTTTGGCTGGCAGGTGAAAGTATAGCGATTGTTCGATTAGCTATGTATGCTGTTTGGTTTATTCAAATGTCTAAGCAACAAAGCACCAATATTTTAATTAGTTCTTTGACATAAGATTGTTCGATTGAGAGAATGTTCGAGTGTTTGATACGCTACGTGTCGCTCTCAACACACTCAAGCATTCAAACGGGCGAAGCCCCTCGAACACTCGAACGGCGAAGCCCTCGAACATTCCAACATTTCCAACAATCAACAAATTGTGCACATATTTTTATTTTTACAATACGGTCGCAACTCTCTTATCTTTAATTCATTACACATTAAAAGAAAATCAACTATTGCAAAAAGCTGCATATTGTTAATTTATTAATATAACATTCTGTTTTAAGTAAGTAGTTAATTAATTGATTATCAGTTATTTAATTGGTTGATTAGCTAGAAATTAACAATTTACAGCTACAGTTTGTGACAGGACAAAAACGATTTTAAAACAAAAAAAACAAAGGCGTTTTCCGTCCTCTGACATTATTGTGACAAATTTTAACATTTAGATCGCTGATTTTCAATTGCTTATCGATTTTAAGGGTAGGAGAGCATTCCAAATTAGAAGTGGACTGCGACGATTCAAATAATGGCATAACGTGAATTTTTTGTGTAGGAGAGCATTCCAAATTAGAAGTGGACTGCGACCAGGACTTTTTAACTTTTTCCATTAAATGCAATTTTGTAGGAGAGCATTCCAAATTAGAAGTGGACTGCGACAAGAATTAGAAAAAAGTATAAAACAAAAAGTGGTAGTAGGAGAGCATTCCAAATTAGAAGTGGACTGCGACGGTCGATGCGCTCGATGTACCCATCTTCAATAAGAGTAGGAGAGCATTCCAAATTAGAAGTGGACTGCGACAAGTTGACTATTTATTCTACAAAGTACCATAGAACGTAGGAGAGCATTCCAAATTAGAAGTGGACTGCGACAAGAGTCTTTTTCTTGCCACATTGGAATATCATCTGTAGGAGAGCATTCCAAATTAGAAGTGGACTGCGACAAAAAGTGCGTTTGAATTTAACATAAGGTAAATTATAGGAATGTTAAACAATAATGCTGATGACTAAAATTTTGAAAATGACCGCCAAGGCGAATTCATTTTATTTACTGATGTTACACGCCTATCATTTTTTATACCCTTATTCAATGGGTAATCCAAGCTAGCGTGCTTTGGATCACATTGGCTATTGAAGCCACTCTAATCCATCAAAAATTCTTTTGGAGTGGGCGATATTTGAGCTTTTGGCTCAAATATGGCTCGCTCCTGAAAGAATTTTCTTACAAATAGCTGGACGCGATGTCCAACCATTTGTCAACAAGTAGCTCTTCGTATCGTTTGTAAATTGATACGTTACGTAACATCTGTTATTTAACCTTTTTGGTGCTTTTGGAGCATGAGCAAACGATCCTCTGGTGAAAGTCTAGTGGACTTTCAAGTGAGTAAACTGTCAGCGGATGGGATATCAAAATCCATACTCCCGATAGTTATCGGGATGATTTTTTGTTTCTTTTTGATCAAGCTAAAAGAAAAAAGTCCTTTGACAATTTTTGCAATTTAGCGTAAAAGCCGCATCGCTGCCTTTGGTAGCTCGCGGCAAATATTTTTAAAGGATCATACATAAAGTTCTGTTTCACAGAACTTTATGTATGATCCTTTAAACCTCTTCCCGACCGAGCAGCGAAGCTGCGAAGGTCGGTAAATATGAGTTTAGCAAAATCTGTTAAAGCACTAAGAAAAAATATCTGATAATCAGTTCCCTAAATAGGAAATAATGAATCTGATTTTACAAGAACCCCCTTCAAGGTATATCAAATCATAGCCATTTTTCAAGCGCAAAGTCGTAGCTTTAAAGTTTGTAAACAAGACACGATACAAACCTCTATGAAGTACATCAAATATTTTCTATTCCTACTTAATTTCAATTTTATTCATGCCAACAATATGCAAGTAGATGTTTGTATTCTAGGAGGGAGTGAAGCTGCTTTTACAGCAGCAATTCAAGCTGCTAGAATGGGAAAGAGTGTGGTTTTGGTAGAGCCAACAGGACATTCAGGTGGTATGTTGGTAGAAGGACTCGGAAAAGATATTCGCTTCGGTAGTGGTCGTATTATTAGTGGCATTGCCGCAGAATTTTACGAAGCGGTTGAAGCACATTATGGACTAAAAGCTAAGTTCAACGATCCTAATTGGTATTCCAAATATGAGCCTCATGTTGCGGAGAAAGTAGTGGAAGCGTTATTGACAAGAGAGCCTTTGATACGGGTAGTCAGGAAACAAAGAATTAGGGAAAATGAAGGCGTTGTCAAAGAAGGAACAAGCATCAAAAAAATAATATTAGAGAACGGGATGGAAGTAGAAGCTAGGGTGTTCATTGATGCTTCTGTAGAAGGGCATTTGATTCATTTTACCGGTGTTCAGACAGAGACTATTCGAGAGGGAAACGATAAATACCAAGAAACAAAAAATGGCATTCAGACGACCAATACTTACAGACAATTTGAACGTTCTGTTGATCCTTATATCATCTCAGGCGACAGTACAAGCGGTTTGATTCATAGCATTCAAACGAGTGAACTTGGAGCGTTTGGAGCACCCGACAAGTACATTCAAGGCTTTTGTTTCCGAATGTGTCTCACCGACCAAGCAGAGAATAGGATTCCTATTTCAAAACCTACCAACTATAATCCAAATCATTATGAAATTTACAGAAGATATTTAAAAGCTGGCGGTCGCCTATTTTATCCTCGAAAAAACCGCCACAACCACAAAACCGATATTGGAAGTTGGCATGATCTTTCCGCAAATTTATATGGTCAGAACTGGAAATATCCGGCAGGTAGTTATGCTATTCAGGACAGTATAGTACAATATCATAGAGACTTTACGATGGGATTACTTTGGTTTCTACAGAATGACGAAGCGGTGGATAGTACGACTAGAAAAGATTGGGAGGGATGGGGCTTACCCAAAGATGAATTTGAAGACAATGGACACTGGCCGCGACGATTATACATTCGCAGTGCTAGACGATTGGTTTCAGATTATGTCATCACAGAACACCACACCCGCCGAGACAATAAATCGAAAGTAAAAGACCCCGTTACCATTGCATGGTGGCCGCCTGACACGCACCATGCTAGGGCATTTAAAGCCAAAAGGGAGAATCCGCCCACAAAAACAAGGTGTTGACGTAAAAGAGGGCTAGCTCAACAAAAGTGAAAAATCTTTCATAGACGGTAATAATAAAGACTTACTGCCTACTCATCTTCTTATTACTATACCTTTCCTTCTCTTTCTCCAAAGATTCTAGCCATTCTAAGTACATTTTATCAGGCATTTGACGGTAGCCGAGTTGGTAGAGCTTTTGATAGGTGGCGTTCATTTCCTTCCATATAGTTTTTCCTTGTGGAAGTTTGATAGCTTCCTTTAGATATTCGTATCCAAAAGAAGCTTGTAATTGCTGTAATTGTAGGAGATAGGTTTCTGCTTTCAGTAGGAGTGCATTCACGTAATCAGGGAAGTATTGCAGGGCTAAGTCACAACATTGAAGGACAAAACTGCCGTCGTGGTCAGGATATTTATGCTCATAGCCATGTGCTAAATCAATGACACAGAGCGCAATGCTTTCTTTGGCACTTAGGGTATCCATATAAATACCATTCTGAACAGCTTGCAATGAAATATAGCCCGATGCCATCAGCCAAGCATCTATGGGAAAACTCCCACTGGTGAGTTCTGTATTGAACCAACCCATTTGCTCCGAACGATGCTTGATGTAAAAATGGTTGGGTGCAATGGCGATGTGACAAGGTACATCTAATTCTTCGGCAATGATTTTGTAGAGGTAGGGCATGGAATGGCAGTTCCCTTTTCGCTTGGTGAGTAAGCTAGATACAAACATATTTGACCAATCTTTTTGCCCAAATATATCTTCAAAGTTGTATTGGAAAGGTTGTAAGGGCTGTACTTCACCTTCATACTTTACCCAAATGGTGTCAGTCATTGTACTGAAAATAGATGCCCAAGTATTGACCAACTTTTCATCTTTAGCATTGTATGCTGCTAGAGGATTTTGCTTGGCTAAAGATTTGCTTAGGGCTACTAATTCTTCCACATATTGATTTAGTAGAGTAGTGTCTAAAGAACCTTCGTAGTAAACATTTTCAGTTACCCATACAGCTTTTTTGAAGTTTACTTGATTCTCTTCTTCCAGCATTGATTTTAGGTAGTCGTATGCTTGTTGATAGGATGGATTTTGAGCTATAGAAAAAAGGGGCAAGAAAATTAGCAAGCATAACTTGTTCATTCTTTCAATTTTGAGACGGACAAATACTAATGTATATTTTGATGACTCAGCTACATTGGAGGATTATACTCTTGACTTATGGCTCTTAGTAAACTTGCCATTCTATCAAAATCAACATACATACACGGATGATCTTTGTCTTTAGCTAATAACTTTAAACACTGTACATCGTCTTCTAATGATCCTACTAAAATTTCATTTTTTTGAAAATTTGCCCACTCACTTGTTGGAATAAATCGATACAAATCAGAGGAAATTTCAATTTCTTCTTCACATTCAAACCTTAATTTTTCTAAGATACGCTCAAAGATTTCTTCAATATCAGAAATTTTCATCTTATTCATGAATATCCTATTTCCTTGATTTAAATTAGTTTCTTATTAATGTAAATCTTAATTTATGAATCTTATTTTCATTTTATGAAGAGATAAAATCTTCATAAGATTCTAGGCATGATCTAAGGATTTTTGTTTATTTGATCTAATGCTTCATTAACTTTTTGTAGTTCTCCCCTTTGTTTTCTAATTTGATCTTCGAGAGCTTTAATTCTTCCTTTTGCTCGTCTCAGGAGTTCTTCTTTAGAAGGATTGTCTCCCATCATTTGTCTTAATCTGCTAGGAGAAGTATTTCCAATGGGATCTTTTTTAAAGTCTTCGAGTTTTTTCACGTGATCTCTTATGAGCTTTTCATAACTTTTTTTAGACTTAAGCAGATTATCCCTAGAGCGTCCTATATATTTATTTTTCTTTGCCATCCCCAATACATCATCAGCCTTCCCTCCTTTACCTCCTCTCATTATATCTACAACAATAGATGCATTGTCACTCATTACATTTGCTCCATCTTGATTCCTTTGTAATTCATCAAGATAACTTTGAAGTGTTTTAGATGTCTTTGGAGAAAAAGTTCCATTTTCGCTTAATTCATAATAATTATCTCCTGATTTATAGAAGGTTTTATTTGTTGTGTGAGCGAATGTTTTATCTCTTTCACCAATCAAATAATATTCGTAGCTCCAAACTATTCCATGTGAAGTTCTTACTACTTTCTCCCCATTTTCATAACTAATCAGAGTCCATGTACCCATTTTTAACAATGGTTTGTCTTCTTTCTCTATAGCTAGTCTTTTAACTTTTCGAGGTTCAGCTCCTTCTAAATCAATTGCTTCAATAGGCATATTTCCAGCAAACTGATAAGGCGTATAAAAGGGAAAATCTCTCGCCAACGGATCACGGCTCAAAAAGCGACTCGCCACATCTGCCTTCAAACCATATTCCTCATGAATCGTATCTTCCACCACCACAGAAGCCACTTCTCCTGTGATGTGATTAAACAGTACCGACCCCATGCGCACCAAAGTATCATTGGGAATCATTTCTTGATATTTACCATCACTTAGCGTGAGGACTTCTACTTCTATTCCAAGCTCTTCGTAAGGCTGTATGGTTTGGTGCTGCGCTAAAACTGGCAAGCAGAAAAACAAGAGCAAAAGATGTAAGAGTTGCTTTTTCATGATTTTGTTGTTTTTATTCTATGGTCGTATGATTCGTTCAGGATGCTTGGCTTTTTCTTGTTCAAAGGATTTGAGCCATGCCGTGTAGATGTTTTCGGGCATAGTTTCGTAGCCCGATGCTTCTACCTTCTGGTAGTTTTGTATCATGGCTTGATGTAATTTGTGGGCTTTGGGAAAAGACGGCAGATGTTCAGGCGGCGGAAAGCCCAATTGCTGTATGATATACTGAACTCTGTACGTCTCATAATCTGCTTTTAGCTGCAAGGCAGTTATATTTTTAGGCGCGTATTCCAGTGTCTTTTCTAAACATTTTGAGAAGAAAGGATCAAGTCCATGCTTACGAGCATATCCTTGCGCTAAGTCCAATAACTGACTCGCAATCACTTCCTTTTTAGAAAGCGTATCCATGTAAATTCTATTGCGGAGTGCTTCTGCTTTGATAAAGCCTGAACTTTGTACCCAAGCATCAGTGGCATAGCTGCCATTGGTCGTTTCGTAGTTCAACCAATTGCCTTTTGCATCTTTTAGCTTGATGTAAGTATGCGAAGGAGAATGCGCTAACCAAGCTTCTACTTCCAATTCTTCCGCCAGTATCAAATACTTCAAAGGCAAAGAATGACATTGCCCTTTTCCTGATATATCTAGTTTGGTGACAAATTGTTGCTGCCAATCTTCTTCTCCAAAAGGGTCTTTAAAATCATATTGTAGAGGATAGTGAGTATCAATGACTTTGCCTTGTTCATTTTTTAGGATAATGGTATCCGCCATAAATTGATGAATGCCCCACTTACGAGCCGTTTCGTTTTCTAGCGAATAGCCTTCTTGTAAAATGGACTGCTTAATCAATTCTACATTTTCCGCGATCTCCAAATTGTGCCACTCGTATTTATATTGATTGTCATAGAAAGCGTTTTCTGTAACAAATACCGCTCGTTTGAGGCTCATGGCTTGCTTGCCTTCTAGCATATCTACGATTTCCTGATAGGCTGCTTGATAAGGTGCAGTAGCAGACAGATGAGCTTTGGAAGGAAAATCGTATTCGATGGTTTTCTGCTTACTTTCAGCAATCAGTCTTTCCGCTTCTTCCCTTCGACGCTTACTTTCATTGCGCTGTTGAATAGTAATATTATTCTGTTGGGTATTTTGTTTTTGTGCAGCTTGTCGTTGTGAATGTAGTGGATGAGTAGGCGTGGTATTACCAACATCAATGGGCTTCAATGTAGGAGTTTTGGGCGCATTAGTTTTATTATCCTTTGGCGCGATTTGACCAAAAGAGGCTATGGCAAAGAAACAGCCAACTAGGATTAAAATAGGTTTCATGTTGATGTTCTTTTGGTGTGAGATTTTGAATTGTGTGTCGTCCACAACTTCTGCCAAGATACAATTATTCTTGATATTTTTCTCTCGATGCTAGAATATATCTATATATGGTTGAGTTGTTTAAGCTAGCTTCCTAGACTCTACAAAACTCTTAACCGTCAGGCGATGCACCCCCAAAATACGTCCAATACCACTATAAGAAATTTTCTTTTCCAATAACTCTTTGATGACGTCCTCCTTGCCCGTGAGCTTGGTTTGCTTGGAGAGACTGCCCTTTGGTCTGCCCAATTTCACGCCCTCACTTTTCTTTCTCGCCAAAGCTTCTTTGGTACGTTGGGAAATCAATTGCCGTTCAATCTCTGCGGATAGTGAAAAGGCAAAAGCCAATACTTTAGAGTTGATGTTGTTGCCTAGCTCATAGTTTTCTTTGATGGTATGGACTTGAACATCCTTTTCCATACAGCGATGTAAGATGCTCATTACTTCCATCAAATTACGCCCTAACCTAGACAACTCTGATACCACCAAAACATCTTCTACCTGTAAACTATCCAAAGTCTGTCCAAGCAATCGCTCTGATAGCTTTCTTTTGGTACTGACCGTTTCCTCTATCCATTTATCAACTTTGATGTTTTTAGCATCTGCATATTTGAGAATTTCAAATCGCTGATTCTCGACACTCTGCTGATCGGTACTAACGCGGATGTAGGCATAAATCATACTGAAAAACTATAATGTTAGTTTAAATACTATTTTAATATTAATTTAGACAAAAATACTGAAAAATAAAAGTAGTTAATACTATTCACTTTCATGCCATCCCAAACGCCCCTTTTTACTAACGATTTTTTGATGCCTAATCCAATGAATTATGCCTTTAATTCAAATACTTTCTAAGAAAAAGCGACTAGAATACGAACATCCACCCATATTTTCAGCTAAAGAGAGAAAGCATTTTTTTGGCTTGCCCGTATCACTGAAAGATAAAGTCCATGCCTTTCAGAGTTATGCCAATAAGGTTGGTTTTCGATTGATGTTTGGTTACTTTTTAGCAACTAAAAAATTCTATACGCCTGAATCTTTCAATGAAAAGGATATCCGATACCTATGTAATCAATACAATATGTTGCCCTTTGCTTTTGATGCACTTGCTTACAAAGGCTCTACGTCCTCTCGCCACCGTCTAATCATCTTAGATCATTTTGCTTTCCAAGCCTATCAACCCAAAGTCCACAATTCGTTAGTGAAACAAGCCATACAAGAACAAATCTATTCTTGGGAATCTCCAAAGCTGATTTTTGACTATATTTTGGAATGGCTAGAATGGAGACGCATTGAGTTACCCACCTATTACAGTCTTCAAACCATCATCACCCAAGCCATTAGATTACGAGATCGGCAAGTGAAACTTCAATTTAGTCAACTACTCACCAACGAACAACGAACTGCTTTAGATCAATTATTGGAAAAGCAAACAGATAAAGTCAGAGCAGAATATGTGTTCAAGAAATTGCAGGTGCTAAGTCCATCAGATGCTCCTAAGCAAATTAGAAACAATATTGACAAACTAGAAATTGTACAGTCTATATTTGAGACGATACAACCACTCATCAAACAACTCCCCATCAATGATAATGCTATTCAGCATTTTGGCACACTGCTACAAAATTTTGAATCGTCTCATCTGATCCGTAAAGAACCAATAGATCGCTATTTCCACCTTGCTTTATTCTGCACCTATCAACGCTATATCTTTGAAGATTGGATGACTCGAACCTTTATCAATGTTTGCAAATTAGCTACCAACAAAGCGAAAGCAAAGGAGAAAGAACGACTTTTTGCTGAACGAAATAAGCGAAAGAAAGCATTCCAAAAAGTAATGAATATAGCAGAAAACTCTACCGATTTGATCGACAGAGTACGTTCTATTACATGGATGGATATTCCTGCTACCCAAAAAGAACAGCAATTGAAGCACCTTCTTCCTCAAAAAGAAATACGCTCAAAGGAGGAAGACTTGCAACAAATTAAAGAAAATCAACAACTAGACGCTGATGATAATTACTACATTTATCTAAGCGA
The DNA here is from genome assembly GCA_039176995.1 of Bacteroidota bacterium. Taxonomy (GTDB): domain Bacteria; phylum Bacteroidota; class Bacteroidia; order Chitinophagales; family Saprospiraceae; genus JAAUTG01. Next base: position 9,512 of record JBCDFY010000057.1, on the reverse strand, counting down.
ACAATCTCAAAGCCTACAACAAAGAGCTTCTCCTATCATCAAAAATTTGAGTTTTCATCCTGATAGTGCCAATAAGGATTTACTAGAAGCCATCAAACACTTTCAAGGCAAGCAAGGAAGTATCACCTCAACTGCACCGACCGACTTTTTAAGCGAAGAAGATCAGATAGCAGTTTTGGGAAAAGACAAGAAATTTAATGTTTCGCTGTATAAAATACTATTCTTTCAGCAACTCACAGATGCCATTGATAGAGGTAGCATCAATCTCCAATACACTTACAAATATAAGGATATGGATGAGTTCTTAATTCCTAAAGCAAGCTGGGATGAGGACAAAGACAATTTCTTAGATAGAGCCAATTTATCTCATTTGAAGGAGGTGAAAACTCGATTAGAAGATTACAAAAAAATGCTGCACCATCATTACCAAAAGACCAATGATAATATCCTCAATGGTGATAATAAATACTTTCGCAAGAGCAAAAGCAACAAATACCATGTCGTCACTCCAAAAGTGGACAAAGAAGAAACAGATATTAATTTGTTCCCATCACAAGCTGCTATTCCATTAAGTGAAGTGTTAGCAACGATAAGCGAGGCAACAAATTTCTTGGAACACTTTGAGCATTTGCAACCGCTTTATCGCAAGAAGCGTCCTGATAAATCCTTATTCTTTTCGGGGATCACTGCTTATGGCTGTAATCTGGGCGTAGCTGCTATGGCAAAATCTGCTTCTCATATCCGTTCCAGTCAATTGGAACAGACCACAAACTGGTACTTTAGCCTAGAAAACATCAATAAAGCCAATGATGCTATTTCTAATTTTATCCATCATCTGCCAATGGCTAACCTGTATAAAAAAGAGCAGAAAGCATTGCGAACTTCATCCGATGGACAGAAAATTAAGCTTATTTCTACGGATACCATTTTTGGCAATTATTCAGGCAAATACTATCGCAAAGGTAGAGGTGTTGTTGCTTATTCCTTTGTAGATGAACGCTATATTCCTTTCTATTCTACTATCATTGATGCAGCAATTAGGGAAGCCACTTTTGTCTTAGATGGGCTACTGCATAACCAAGTCATCAAATCCACTATTCACACAACAGATACACATGGCTACACAGAAGCTTTGTTTGGGTTGATGGACTTATTAGGCTTTGGCTTTTCGCCCAATATTGCCAAGATGCTAAGAAAAACGCTCTATACTTTCAAAGAGCATAGTATTCCCTATTACAGAGACAAGGGTTATTTGCTACTTCCAAAAGCATATATTGATGTTGAATTGATCGAAAACAATTGGGATGACATACTTAGACTGCTGACTTCCTTAAAGCTCAAGTACTGCACCGCCTCACAAATATTCAGTCGCTTCAATTCTTACTCTAAGCAACATCCGCTTTATGCTGCTATAAAAGCCTATGGCAGAATGGTCAAAACATTACACATTCTACGTTTTACTGACAATTTAGAAATGCGACAAGACAGCCGAAAAAGTGGTAATGTAGTGGAAGACAGCAACCGCTTTTCTAAGGCAGTCTTTTTTGCCAATGGCGGAGAAATGATTTTTCTTACTCGCAATGAACAGCAAATTGCGAATGCTTGCAGAAACCTTATCAAGAATGCAGTCATTTGTTGGAATTATCTGTACCTCACTCGAAAGGTGCAACAAGCGAAGACCATCAAACAAAAACAGCAGCTTATCAAGCAAGCGAAGCTGAAAACTGCCCACGCGTGGCGGCATGTTTTCTTTACTGGAACATATGATTTTTCTGATGAAAACCTTACGGATTCCTTTAATTTACTCCATTCCCAAAATTACGATCTCAATTTGGATTGATTTTGGGAAATGTAAAATCGTTGTTAAGTGATGTCTATCAATCACTTACGAAAAAATGCGTGGGCAAATTCTCCCTTTTGGCTTGATATGCCCATGCTAGGAGAATTGTGAAAGATGGCTATGCTTATAATGAGGGTTTCGTATTCGGAGGTGAGGATTGGCGACCCTTTGGCATTTCCTATCGCGCTTTAGTCCCCAAACGTGCGGAATGTACTAACTTGATCACCCCAACTTGTCTCTCTTCTAGTTATGTCGCTTATGGAGCTATCCGAATTGTGCCAACCTTTATGATGTTGGGACAAAGCGCAGGCAGTGCAGCCGCTTTGGCTTGCGAGAAAAAAATAGCGGTGCAGGAGCTAAGTTATCAAGATTTGAAGACAGTGCTCTTGCAAAATAAGCAAGTACTTGACATTCCTACTAACTGGCTAGAGTTGATTACGAGCATTAATTAGAATCCATGCAGCTTTACTTGACAAGCAGTTTCCCTACCTCCAAACTGCCATCTGCTCGTTGAATTTGCACCCAATATAGTCCCTTTGATAAATTTGTTAATGGTAGACGCACCTGCTGCTGTCCCGCTCCAAAAGAACCAGTAGCAGTATAACGTAATCGTCCTTGTGCATCGAAAACACGGAAGTCAACCCTACCCTCTTCATTCAACTGAAAAGAAAGATCAGTCAGTTGTTTTGCAGGATTGGGAAAAATTTGGAGCGTAGAAAATGCTTTGGAGGATTCGAGCTGCTCGTTCCAGTCCTCAATTTTCTCTTGCGCATTAGTACAAGGCGTAATAGTAGCGTGAAAATTCCCTTTGGCTTCAAAATTGGGTCTCAGAATAATGCGCTCTCCTGCTTGAAATTGAACAGAACTACCTGTTAGAATGATACCTTGTGAAAGAATCCTTCGACTAGCGCGATAGAGACCAGCTTCAATAGGTATCTCATTCACTTTCAATTCAATGGTTTGACAATTACCAAAATCAACGCCGTATTCGTGCGCTCCCATATCCACATCAGCACCCAAAGGACGATTCTTCCCAGTATGATCTCGAATGGCATAACAAGCCGCAGCCGTATTCCCTGCATCTACGGCTGGGCTGTTGGAAGAAAGGCGAAAATCGCGAAGTATCAAATCCACGAAAAGCGGATCTTGCCCCAAAAGACTATTCGCCCCTAATTGATCGTATAAATTAGAGTTGAAGTTAAGATTGTAGTCATACGTGATTCCCGAACCTCCCGAAACACTGTTGATCCGCTCTCCATCTTTGGCGTGTAGGATATTGTTATATACCTTCACATTATCCGAAAAAATAGCTGTAATTTCTCCATCGCTGATTTCTGGGCTTTGCCCATTAGCATAAGTCGTATTGTTCAAAATATCTACATTATCACTCTCAAAGACATGAATACCGCGCCCTCCGTTTTCATAAACAAGATTATTCTCGATGAGTGTTGTGCCCACGTAAACGCCCAACGTAGAGCTGTTTTGTGTGTTCTTGCTATCATCAATGATGATTCCATTGCCATCAGTAATGGCACAAGGCGCATCTATCCAAGGCACAAACATTCGATTGCCATAAATTCGATTGTTGCGAATGATATTGCGGGTCGCATCAGCATTATCATAATTCCATAATTGATAAAAACTAATTCCACTTGTACCATAAATGGAATACCAAGCATTATTATACACTTCACAGTTTTCGATGGTAATATAGTCACTGTAAATAGCAGAAATGCCATTACCTCCACAGTTGTAAATCTTGCAATTTAGGATGCGAATATGGTGATTTTGCCCTTCAAATCTCCCGTCCGTAGCGATGCCATTGCCGTTATAAAAGCCATCAGGATCGCCCGTTGGATCATTACACCCACCTGCCTGATTGAGCGCATCCGCCAGCATAGTATTATCATTATTACCTTCTATTTCAAAACCCGAAATTTCGATATAGCTAACCCCATCGCCCGTTCCTTCAATCTTAAATCCATGCCAGCCATCAAACTCCATTTTTGGCGAGTGATCGGCATAGTTGGTATATACAATCCAATCACTCGCTGTACCACTCCGCCGAATATTGACCACATCTTGCCAGGTGAAATCATTGGAATAAGTACCATTCATTACAAAGACAGTATCGCCAGGTAAGGTAATATCAGCAGCGGCTTGAATATCCTCGAAGGGCGTATTGGGCGTCAGTCCGTCGTTACTATTGCTGCCGGTGGATTGAACGTAATAATTAATAGCAATCACCTGCTGTGTTAGCAATAAAAAGAGTATCGAAAGGTATTTCATAGCAATTGAAGGGAATTATTTGTAGAAATAAGAAGACGAAACCCTAGTACGCAATCAAGCATAATAGAGTGCTAAATTTTAAAGGAGATTAGCGATAAAATTGTTGTGAGTATTTAACGTACGCTCTGCTATTCACTAACAAATGGCATCTGATAATTGAAGTGCTCCTCTTCTACTTGTGTCAAGATAAAATCTGCTAAATCAGCACGACTGATTTTAGTTCCTGCATTCACGCCCACCCAGCCTATTTTGTAGTTGCCCTGCCTTTCGTCATTGGTCAACCTCGGTCCCCTAACAACCACCCATTTCACATCGCTTTCTTTCAAAAATTCAGCGTGCTTTATGGCATCATTCAGGACTTTTGGAACGGCTATTTTCATAATCGTTCTTATCATCTTATCCATAAATTTGGGTTCATCTTTTTCTGGAAAAGGTAAGCCTCCACCTGATAGGGAGATGATTCGTTCAACCTTATTTTTTTTCATCGCCGCAACGATATTTTTTGTCCCATTTGTTTGTAGCCATTCTGGTGAGCCTTTCACATGACCAAATAAGCTGACGACGATATCCGTGCCACTGATCGCTGCTTCTACCTCATTTTCATTCAAGATATCTCCTTGAATCACTTCTAAATTGGGATGAGATAACTCAACTTTGGAAGGTGTTCTAACCAATGCTTTCACTGCATAGCTATTTTCCAAAGCGACCTTTAAAAACTCACGCCCTGTTTGTCCTGTCCCTCCAAATAATGCTATTTTCTTTTTCATTTCATCTGTTGTTTCACACTTAAAAAATTTTTCTCCAACTTTTCAAAAGGAATATATCCACTAGCGATTTTATAGTAAGTATCATTTACCTCAATAAAAACTGTTGGAAATCCTGTCACACCTAATGCTTTGGATTTGCTGAAGTCTCCTTCTGCTTGTTTTAGGTAAGTATCATCGTTCATTTTCATGACAAACTCCTCCGCCTCTAGTCCAAAGTTGGCTGCAATTTTTCCATAGCCGTCATAATTTTTAGGTTCTAGTCCATCAAAATAGACCGCTTTTTGTAATGCAGCAGCAAAAGCAAGGCTATTACTGGGTTGCAATTCCTTGAATACAGATAGCGCAATGGCAGAAGGAACAGAGGTGAAAATAGCAGTTCCATCTTTTAAAATTCCATCCAGAAAGCCCTTGCCAAATTTGATGCCCGTTGCTTGTTCGACGTCCTTATACGCCCAACTGATATAGCCTGCCACTTCACCAATCGGTCCTACTCGTTCACCCGTTACCATTCCTCCCGAAATGACTTCAACATCCAAACTGCTTTTGTACTTTTCTTGAAATTGATTCATAGCGGGTGAGAAACCATAGCACCAGCCACAAAGTGCATCATAAACATAGACTACTTTCATATTCTCTTGTGCTTTACAACTGATAACCGTTAACATCGAAACCAGTCCAATTATAAATTCTTTCATCTCCTATCTATTTCCTCACAAAAATAGCTACATTCACAATACACAACTATTATTACAATACTAACCTTTTTGTAAGTATGAACAATGAAATCATCAAAGTGACAGCGAGATGTCCGATCCGAACGACGCTTGAACTGGTAGGTGGAAAGTGGAAATTGCTAATCTTGTATCAGTTATCTGGAGAGGCGTTGCGGTTGTCTGCACTGAAACGACAAATCCCTGATATCAGCGAAAAAATGTTGATCCAATCTTTGAAGGATTTAGTGGACAGTAAGCTGGTTGAGCGCAAAAACTTCGGTGAAGTGCCACCGAGAGTCGAATATTCGTTAACCGCTATTGGACATAAGGTGATGCCTTTAATAACAGAGATGCGCAATTTTGCCCAGCTCTACGAGCAAGAGCTTTAGATTGGCTTGTTGACCATTTGGAAGGGAAGGAATTTAATGATTTGGAGACTTTTTTGAGAACTAAGGAGTGTTTAAAAGATTGATTCTATCTCATCAAGTATCACAAATAACATTTCTTAAAATGCAATAATGTTGCATTTATAAAAGTTTAGTTTAACTTAGAGCTTTACAGATTTTTTCCCTCTAATTCTTTACCAGAGCCTAAACTAAACTTTAAATATGAGTATCAAAGGTTTAATGTTTACGATCGTATTAGTGCTGTCAAGTGCATTTACTTTGGAGCACCCCCTAAAAATGTCTTTTAGTAAGTTAGTTATCAGTCCTGAAGGTAAGGTAGAAGTAGAAACCCACATTTTTTTGGATGACCTGACGCTGCACTTAGAACACTTATATGGGTTGCAGCAAGCCGACTTTTCTACCATTATTTCCGACGGAACAAAAGCACTGCAACATTACCTTCGGAATCATTTCTACTTTGAACAAGATGGAAAGAAGCTAGATCTCTGGATTCATACGGTTTCTAATTCCAAAAATGGCTTGGCAGTGGTACTAAAATTGAGTACGACCAACCCATTGGATTTCTCAAAAGAAATATTCTTGACCAATACATTATTGTGTGATGCTTCTTCCATGCAAACAAATGACATAAAGTACCTCGGTGAATATTATAACTTGAGCCTTGGCAATCCAAAAGCAGAAATAAAAATCCAATTCGACTGATGGAACGCTATTTTCAACTTGGTGTTAGCCACATTTTAGATCCAGAAGGCTTAGACCATTTGTATTTCATTGTTTCTTTTTGTTTGATGTACACAATTAGGGACATACGTAAAATTGCTGGTTTGGTGACTGCATTTACATTAGGACACAGTATTACGCTGGCTCTTGCTGCAATTGATAAAATTCAGATTGATCCAGACTTAATCGAGTGGCTTATTCCGATCACCATTTTGATTAGTTGCTTGCTCAACTATTGGACTCTTCTGAAGGAAAGTGATTATCGCGTACCAAAGGGATATACCATATACATTATCATCCTCTTTTTTGGTCTCATTCACGGTCTTGGCTTCTCCAATTTCCTTTCAGCCATGTTATTTGAAGGTGAAAGTATAATAATCCCATTGCTTGGGTTTAATATTGGGATTGAGGTGGCACAGCTGATCATTGTTTTTGTGGTGCTTCTAGTTCTCTTTTTGAGTGATCGCTTTTTGAAATTTGAAAAAATAGTTAGGCTGGTTCTGAATACTGCAGTTGTATTTTTAGTGCTTTGGATGATTTTGGTCTAATCTCGATGATACAAAGACACACGAGATCGCTCATGTCAATAGTCTTTTTGAATATCTAAAAAGATCCTTTTCAAGAGGTGTTTAGTATTATGTAAACTAAAGACTAGTTAATTGTCATACCGCCCATACGGGCGAAAAAACTTGTGGGAGCGCGCAGCATTCTCGCGATAGAATATGGAAAAGAGCCTAAGTCATGTTGACTTAGACTCCCTTTCAATCAAAAAGATTGTATTCTAGTCTTTGAGGTATTTAGCGTATGTCTATATCTTATCATTCTGATAACCAGTGTATTATGAACCCACTATTGAAATACCTTACTCACTTCCGAACAGCTATCGGGAGCTAGACTCATAATTTTTTCCTTGGTAGAACTCAAACTGCTATCATTCATTGTATTTGCAGCCCATGAGTTTTCACGCCTCACAACTTGAGCAGTTTACCATATTGGCAATAAACTCTTTGGATACACTTTGGCTTCGCTGATAGTACAAAGTTTTTACCCCTAATTTCCATGCTTCGATAAGCAACTTATTGACTTCTTTAATGGGTAAATTGTGCGGGATGTTAAGATTTAGACTTTGTGCCTGATCTATGTACTTTTGACGAATTGCCGCTTGCTGTATGATTTCCAATTGACTGATTTCTTTGAAAGTCTTAAATACTTCTTTTTCTTCATTCGTCAGTCCATCAAGATGTTGCACACTACCATGATTGAGCATGATGCTGCGCCAAGTATCTTCCGTATCCATTCCTTTTTCTGAAAGCAGTTGACGCAGGTATTTGTTTTTGCGCATGAAATTTCCTTTCGACAAGCCAGCTTTATAATAGTTGCTGCTGAAAGGTTCAATACCTGGCGAGGCTTGTCCTAAAATAGCGGAGGAAGAGGTCGTCGGGGCAACTGCCATCAAAGTAGTATTACGTCGCCCATATTCTTTCAATATCTCTGGCTCACCATAAATATTGGCTAACTCTCTACTAGCCTCTTGTGCTTGTTCATTAATTTGTTTGAAAATCTGATTATTCAGAGCTTTGGAACGTAAACCCTCAAAAGGAATCATATTCCTTTGTAGATAGGAATGCCACCCTAGTACCCCCAAGCCCAATGCACGATGACGCTTGGCGAAGCGGTTTGCCGAAGCGAGATAGTAGTTTCCTTCAGTTTTGACAATAAATTCCTGTAAAACTGCATCAAGAAAAAAAACAGCCCTGCGCACGGCATCTGTATCTTTCCACTCATCGTACAACTCCAAATTCATGGAAGATAAGCAGCAAATAAAGGACTCATCAAAATTAGAAGGTAAAGCAATTTCAGAGCACAGGTTACTCGATCGAATGACCCTATTTTTATCCTTGTAAACATCAGGTTTAAAGCGATTGATATTGTCCGTAAAGAACAAATACGGTAAGCCTTTTTGCTGACGACTTTCCAATACTTTTGCCCAAATTGCTCTTTTTTCTCTATCCCCGTCTATCATTTCTTGCATCCAATAGTCGGAAATACAGACGCCAAAAAATAGATTTTGAATTGGATTACCAATGTTTTTTATTTCTAAAAATTCTTTGACATCGTCGTGGTCTATATCCAGATAAGCTGCAAACGCTCCCCGACGCACACCACCTTGAGATATAGTATCCATTACGGTATCAAACAACTTCATAAAACTGACCGCTCCACTACTTTTACCATTGTCTGTCACAGGGCTTCCTCGCTCTCGCAGTTCCCCAAAATACCCAGAAGTTCCTCCCCCGATCTTGGTCTGCATAATCACCTCTCCCAATTTATGGGTAATGCCCTCTATATTGTCTGGGACGTGTACATTGAAACAGGAAATGGGTAATCCTCTTTCTGTTCCCATATTTGCCCAAATCGGTGAACTCAAACTCATCCAACCTCTTTCAATGAGTTCGATGAAATCTTCTGCCATTTCAGGTTTAAAAAGCCTTTTGGCAGCCGCCATAGCTACCCTTTCAATAGCTGTTTTTACAGTTTCGCCTTTTAAGAGATAGCCTCGGTTGAGCATGTTTTGACTCTCTTCATTCAGCCACCACATTGTTTCCTTTTTTTCTAATACTTCCATTTTTTGATAATTATGAAATGGCAATCGGTTTTCGTAAATCACTACCCGTTACCAATGCAAATTTTTCATAAATAAGTTTTCTCCGTGTTTAATACACTGTAATTTAAGTTTTTTAAATTTTATTCCGCCGCTTCGCGGCGAAGAATCTTG
>JBCDFY010000056.1:0-31848 GCA_039176995.1 Bacteroidota bacterium | reverse complement strand
GTTACCATGCCAGGACAAGGCAAATTGTCCATGATCAACATTGATAACGAATTTTTATTTAAGGTAAAAAAGCTTGATAAAAACCATCGTTCAAGCAATATAAAAAGTAAACAAGTTCTTAAGTTTAACAACCAAAAACCTCTGTTCGAAGATATAGAGCAAATGATTCATCTAGAATTAGGATACACTATTGATGCGATAGGTAGCTCTGTAACTAATGTTTTAATTGTACAGCCCAAAAATTCTAATAAAAACCTATGGGAAATTAATCTCGCCCATGAGTTAGGACTTCCAGTTGCTGCTACATTATTTAATGAATACCACATTGATGATGAACAACCAGAATACGGAATGCCGAAACTCAAGGTCTCTGATAAGAATAATGACGAATTCAATAAAAATGCTACAGAATATCGAAAAGTCGTTTAATTATAACATGGTCGTTCTTGCTAGGGAATCTAGAGGAATAACTCAAACAAGCCTTGCAAAAAGTATTAACATTTCACAAGGAAACTTATCAAAAATTGAACAAGGCTTATCAGACGTAGGAATTGATGTAATAATCAAAATTTCTAAAGCTCTGAATTATCCAATATCATTTTTCCAAGAAAATATTAATCAGCTTCCTGTTAATCATCAGTTTCATCGAAAGAGGAAGAGCATTGGTAAGAGACATTTATCTCTTATTGATGCAAGCCTAACAATACGAAGATTGCATCTCAGAAAATTACTACAGTCTATAGAAATAGAAGATAATATTATTAAACTAGATATAGAAAAATTTGGTAGTCCTGAGACAATAGCTCAAAAAGTACGACATCATTGGAAACTACCAGCAGGTCCAATTAAAAATCTCGTTGGCCTGCTTGAATCCAAAGGGCTAATTATTATATATACAAAGATATACGATAAATTAGATGGGATGGCGGTTCCTTCTGAGGAGAATATTCCATTAATATATCTAAATAAAAATAAGACAATAGACAGGCAAAGATTTACATTAGCTCATGAATTCGGTCATATAGTCATGCATACTGACTACATACCCAAAGTAGATGATGATGTAGAAAATGAAGCAGATAAATTTGCGGCAGAGTTATTGATGCCTTGTAATGAATTTACCGCTATGACAAAAGGCAAATACATCACTATCGAAGAACTAGCGTTTCTTAAACGATATTGGAGAACTTCAATGGCAAGTATTCTCTATAGGCTGAATCACTTAGAAATAATCACTCCACAAAGATATAGATCATTGAATGTTGAACTCAGTAGAATAGGATACAGAAAACACGAACCAATATTAGGAATTCCACATGAAGAACCAAGATTATTAAACGAATTAGTGAAATCCCACCTTGATAATTTGAATTATTCCACAAGAGAACTGGCAGAAGTACTTAGGATGAATTTAGATGAATTTGAGAAAACGTATTTACATAAAAATATCAAATTAGCTCATGTAAGAAAGATATAATAATCAAAACCTTTCATGGTCTATATTTTCTGTGTCTTTAATCGCACTCTCCCATTCTGATGCTTCTTCTTCACTCAAAATACCCGCAAATTTTAAGATATTGTCCACAGAAGATTGTGGCTTGGAAGAACTTAAACGAATCAAATTTAGAGCAGCTAATTCTCTAAGCAAATTATAGGCATTAGGATGAAGCAATTCTATTTGTATCGACATTTGTATCTGCTTTTATCACCAAAAAATCATTTCAAAAAACAATTTTATTTGGTTGATAGTTCATTAACATTGCTCGCACTATATACACTCCTCCCACCCCCCCCAAATCTCCCCCGCCCCCGCAGACCAAATCTCCTCCTTAGCAGCAACATACTCCAACACGCGTTCCAACTGCCCAATTCGATGCGGCTGCCCCAATACCCACGGATGAATATTCAAAGAAAGGATGCGGCCGCCTTGAGTTTGAGCTTCTTGCAGTAGGAAATCGCAAGCATCACAGGCTTGTTCTGCCCAGGATTCGGCGGAATGTTGGTTGTTGAGAATGACGAAATAATCTTCTAATTCGGTAGAGAGTGGCATGGCAGTGAGTGTGCCATTGTTGGTTTGGAAAGGATAAGGCATTTCGTCGTTGACCCAATCACAGAAGTAGGTGATGCCATTAGCAGCTAGTAAATCAGGCGTATTGGCAGATTCGTTTTTGGCGGGACTAATCCATCCTTTTATAGCTTGCCCAGTTATTTTACGCAAGCCATCTACTGCTTTTTTCACTAATTCCGCTTCTTCATTTGGGTCTTGACCACCATAATGCAAAGCATCCATATGATAACCATGGCAAATGATTTCGTCGCCTCGTTCTTTGATTTTATCCATTAGATAAGGCGTGCGTTCTGCTAGGCGAGTACTGACGGCAAAGGTTGGCTTGATGCCATAGCGATCAAAGGCTTTGAAAAAACGATAGATGCCGACTCGATTGCCGTAGTCTCGTAAGCTATAATGCCGAAGATCAGGATAAGGCTTAGTCATTCCACCAGGTACTTTGAAGGGAGTTCCTTTTTGATTGAGCGGAAAAAATTGCAAGCCTACATTGACCCAAAGCGCGAGTTTTTTTCCTTGCGGCCAAGTCACCTTTGGACGATCTTTGAGCATTGACCATTCGTAGCGATCGTGATCCATGCCGTAAGAGCGGTGAGGGTAATTGAGGTAGGTATTATCTAATTCAGACATGAGTCTAATTTTTTAATTCGTTATTTCATGAGGGTGTCCCGATACGGGCAGGCTATTTTCCATGACGCTCTCATTTGGCAGAATAGTTTGCGAAGTCTGCCGCAACGGTCTGAGGGAGGGAAGACTTTGTAAACTTAGCTTTACAAAATTTTGCTACCCACTAGCTCTGCTGCAAATTTCGCAAAGCAAGGCTCTCGCTTTCAGAAATTGACGACTTCCTTCAAGATTGTTTTGCTGCTATATCCGCTGATGCCACATCATAATAATGTTCCAAATAATAACTCGCTATCTCTTTACCCGTCGCTATCCATACTTTATCATGTCCAGTAATGTACTCCAAGGCTTCTTCGTAGGCTTTGATTCGATGTGCACAACTCACCTGATAATTATGCGTCGGAATACACATAATTGTGCCGCTTTCTGCACCTTCTGCATAGAGGCGATCAAAGTTGTCCTTGAGTGCTTTTCCGTATTGTCTCGGTGGCACTTTTTGTACTAGATAAGCAATCGTATCATTCATTTCCAAGGAATAAGGAATAGATACAAAGCGTTTTTGGCTGCGCAAACGAATAGGAGTCGGCTGATCGTCGTGAAATAAATCGCAGGAATAAAATCCTCCTTCTTCTCCGAACAATTCACTACCAACTTCTGCAAATAAATCCAATGTACGCTCAGAATGAGACAAAGCAGGTGCAAGATAACCTGCGCATTTCTGTCCAGTGTGCTTATAGATGGTTTCCAATGAATCTTTAATCATATCACGTTCTTGCTGCTCGGTCATACCATAAGTATAGCGCGTATTGTAGATGCCATGACTGAAAAACTCCCAGTTTCGCTCTTTGCACAATTCGATGATTTCTGGATGATGATCGCACAAAGCAGACGACAAAGAAATAGAACCTCGAATGCCATATTTATCTAGCAATTCCATTTGGCGAATGTGCCCTACTCGATTTCCCCAATCGCGGATGGAATAGCCTCGTACTGCTGGATGTGGCTGCGGCCAAGGTGTTCGATAAGGATTGGACGGAGGGTCAAGTTCGTAGAATTCGATATTGGGCGCGACCCAAAAGGCGAGTTGCGCACCATTTGGCCATTCTATTTTTGGACGGTTTTCGTACGGCCAGTAGTCGTAGTATCCTGGATCTTCTTTCATGCGTTTTTTATTGAATTTGTGTAGGGATTAGCCACATAGTCATATTAGTTTTTTTCACATAGCTCACTTTAGTTTCTTAATCTAGCTTTGAATAAATCAGATAAGTTTGAACCACTAAGGCACTAAGAAAAGTAAGGGCTTAAAATGCTAAATATCAATACATAGAATCCTATTTTTCTACTCCAATTTGCTGATCTAACCATGTAAATACCTCTCGCACTTCCATCACATCAGCGTACTTTAATGATAAATCTGTCAAGTTGGCATAGTGATAACTCTCGTGTTTATCAGCAACGCATTCTTCAGGAATAATGGTTCGATAGCCTCTTGATAAAGAATCTACGCCTGCTGCTCGAATACAACCCGAAGTAGAGCCGCCCGTCAAAATAATCGTATCTACTTGATGCCAAACCAATAAAGATTGAAGCGGCGTCTCGAAAAAGGGCGAAGGCATTTTTTTATCGTAAACAATGTCTGTATCCCGATTCACCTCCAAGCGATCATCTAATTCAGAGCGCACAGAACCATATTTGATGTTTTGAAGGCTATCAGGTGTATTCGTTCGAGTGCCCCAAACGCCCGCATCTTCGCCAGAATCTACATACGCCACATACGTCCAAACCACTGGCCAGCCTAATTGACGAAAGCGTTTCGCCAGTCCATTGACATATTCCATTTGCTTAGGATCGTTTTCATAAGCGGTTTTGAACAAGTCAGTTCTAGTGTAAGACTTTTGTAAATCAATATTGACCAGTGCTGCTTTTTTGCCGAAACCAAAGCGTTTGCGCGCAGGATTGGCTTTGACGTCAAAGTAAATTTCCTTGGCTGTTTTATTAGTCGTTTGCATTTTTTTATTTTAAAAGCTACAGAATGTGAGTGTATTCAAAAAATGTATCACGCAGAGTTTTGATTTTTAAAGAGTTACTAATTACTCAAGATTCAGTTAGCACAGATTCACGAACACTCCCGAAAATTTCACTCATCTGACTTCTCAACATTTAATAATATCCTTTTCTTTCAATTGCTGAATCTGTTCTGCGTTCAACCCAATCTCCTCAAGAACCGCTTGTGTATGCTCTCCAATTTCAGGTGGATTCATGTGCTTCTCCACTTTAGCATTACCGTATTCTATGGGGAATTTCGGCAGTTTCACCACTTTGCCATTAGGCATATCCACTTCTAGCAGCGAATATCCTTCGTTGAGTTGTGGGTCGTCAAACAAATTTTCAGGTCGAGCGATGGGTGCGAACGGAATGTGCGCTTCATCGCATTTCGCAGCAATTTCTGCTTTGGTGAATTGTTGCAAGCGACTTTCCAATTCAGGCAAAAACCATTCGCGTTCTTCGATTCGTCCATTATTGTTAGCTAATCTATCGTCTTTCAACCAATCTGTCCAATTAAAAGCAGCGCAGAATCGCTCCCAATGTTTTTCGCTAATAATACCAATGAAGATTTTGTCCTCGTCTTTGGTATCAAAAATTCGGTAAATTGACCACGCACTGATGCGCGCAGGCATTGGTGGCACTGGGTGATCTACTTGCGATGCGTATGCCATGTGTTGTCCCATCAAGAAAGCACACGTTTCAAACAAAGCGGCTTTTATAAATTTTCCTTTGTTCGTTTTTTCTCGCTCGTACAAGGCTTGCAAAATACCAATATAGCCAAACATTCCGCCCGTAATATCAATAATCGAAGTGCCTGCTCGAATCGGGTCGCCAGGTCGCCCAGTCATGTATGCCAAGCCGCCCATCATTTGCACCACTTCATCCATTGCATGGCGTTTTTCGTAAGGTCCACTCAGAAATCCTTTCAAAGAGCAATAAATCAGGCGATCATTCAGGCTCGAAATTTTCTCGTAGCCAAAGCCCAATCGTTCCATTGTTCCTGGCCCAAAATTTTCCACCAAAATATCTGCCGTCTTCGCCAGTTCATAAATCGCCTCTTTCCCTTCTTGGGTTTTCAAATCAATCGCTAAACTCTTTTTGTTTCGGCTGTACATTCCAAAATAGCCCGTCCCAAATCCACGCAAACGACGCGTATGATCGCCTTTTGGTGGCTCGATGTGGATGACTTCCGCTCCCATGTCTGCTAGGAGTAAACCGCAGCAAGGTCCCATCACGGCATGGGTGAATTCAAGCACTCTAAGTCCAGATAAGGGTAAATCCATTTCGCACAAAGTTTTATTTTAAATTGCACGCAAAGGCGCCAAGACGCAAAGTTTTTCTTCTAAATTTTTTTGAAAAAAATTTAGAAGTGTATAAGTTATTCTTTGCGGCTTGGCGTCTTGGCGTGAGTTCTTTCAAATCCCATTCACGACTCTTTTGATGCCGTTTTTGATCAGTACTTCGTTAAAGTTAATCATCAGACCGAGCCGTTTGTCTAGTAATTTGAGGTAAGTTTGGAGTCGTTTATATTCTACTTTTTGGACTTCTAGGACAGATTTGAGTTCTACAATCAGTTTATCCTCTACTAGCACATCCAATCTAAAGCCTTTTGGCAAGGCAATTCCCTTCCATATCACAGGAAACTGATGTTGCCTTTTGAATAGTAATCCTTTTCGGTCTAGTTCTTAACACAGCACTTCCTCGTAAACGCTTTCCAACAAACCAGGTCCAAGCCCTTTGTATATTTCAAAGCACGTATTAACTACAATTTTTGCTAGTTCATTTTCGGTCATATCATGCAAAGTTTCCGCTAATTGATTTCCTCACGCGAAGGCGCAAAGATTTTTTCGTTTTTATTATGTCTTTTAAGTTTATACAATCAGTTATAAAACAGCTTTTGTTCCTTAAAAACCTTTCAATTTTTTTCTAAAAAAAATTGAAAGTCAACTTTGCGCCTTTGCGTCTTTGCGTGCTAATTTTCTTCCCAGAATTCTTCCAAAACTCAACGCAGGCGTTATGGCCATGCCGCTGCAAAACGCACTCCCACTCGTCGCGCCCAAGCCCAAAAACTCTCCAGCTCCATAAAGTCCTTCCATCACATTTCCTTCATTATCAATTAATTGCAAATTTTTATCCCCTTTGATGCCACCAAAAGTCACCAAGACCGAAGCATGAATTTCAATAGCATAGAAAGGAGATTCACTAATTTTATTCTTCAAATAAGTACGACCAAAATCTTCATCATTTTGAGCATCTACCTTTAAGTTGAAATCTTCTACGGTATTCATTAAAGTGGCACTGGGCAAGCCTGTTTTCGCAGCTAAGCCTTCTAAAGTATTTGCTACAAAAAGAAACTTCCCTTCTTCTGCCGCAGCTTTGATTTTTTCCGTATCCCAACCAATCATAATTGGGTTTTCGATGCCGTTTTCGCCTCGTTCTAAGAGGGCAGCTTCATCAAAAATGACCCAAAATTTCCAATCAGGTTGTTGAATAGCAATGCGTTCTCGTGTATCCGCATTTTCTTCGTCTTCCTTGAGAAATCGCTTGCCGTGTGCATTGACATAAATTTCTCTTGGCTGCCGATAAATGGAAGTCAACACCATTGCCCAAGCCTCATTGAAATTAGCGCGTCCTTTTGCTAGTTCTACGCCACCTAGACTTGGCAAGTGCATTTCTGCAAATCGAAATTGTGCCCCTAAATTTTCTGCTAGAATATGACCATCAGCAGTAGCCGTTGGATAGGTTGAACTCACCAAAGGTGTGTTGGGATGCTTTTGTGCAAAAAAGTCTGGATTACTACCATAGCCGCCTGTGGTCATTACAATGTTTTTGCCTTTGAAAACCACTTTTTCGCCTTCTTTCTCAGCAATTACGGTTGTGTATCGCCCATCTTCTTTTTGCAAACCAACGACTGGATGCTCCAAAAAGCACTCAATATTTCCTTGTTCTACTTGCTCTTGCCAAAGCGGCTCTAGTACCTTATAAATAGACATCGCTTTATCCACACCATAGTGCGTTCTCGCTCGGTCGTAAGGTACATGACCATAAATAATGCGTGGACATTCGGGCGCAAATTCAAAACCTAAATCTTCTAGCCAGTCTATCGTTTTGGGAGCTTCTTCCACCGCCAAACGCGTCAATTCTAAATCTCCACTTCCGCCGTTGATGCGCACGATATCCGCTAGATGTGCCTCTGGACTATCTTCAATGCCTTGTGCTTTTTGTCGTCTCGTTCCACCCGCGCTCATATGCCCGCCTGACCAGTGCATTGCACCACCAATGTGGTCTACTTTTTCGATCACTCCTACTTTTGCGCCCTGCTGTGTTGCTGTAATTGCGCAAGCCATACCTGCTGTTCCTGCTCCTACGATTAAGATGTCGTACATAGTTTAAGGATTGAAGAAATGAAGATAAAAAGGAATGGAATACAATCTCTCGCATCTTCAAATAGTAATAATGTATCTTCTATATTTTCGATTCAGATCAACAAATAAACAGTTCAACGAATCAACAATTTTTTCCAAATCTCACTCGGCTTCACTTCCAATTGCGTTTTCAAAGTCGAATTCCAGCGATTCAAGAAACCATACATCGAAATAACGGATACAATTTCGATGATTGCCTGATTTGAAAAATAGCTTTTTAGAGTTTCAAAATCCTTGTCACTTACTTCGTTGGGTGTCATTCCTGCTTTGTAAGCAACTTCTAAAGCTGCTTTTTCTCTGTTTGTAAATAAATCGCTCGTTCTAAATTCCCAAACCGCTTGAATTTTCTCAAAAGCTGCACCGTATTTTTCTGCGGAATTGGCTGCATGTGCTTGACAATATTCGCATCCTGCGGCGGCACTACAAATCAAACCAATCAAGCGTTTCAATTCATTTTCCACTTCGCCTTCGGCATATATACTTTGCACCAAAGTCAAAAAGGCTTTCAGGATATCAGGGCGATATGCCATCGTCAAACCATCGTTGGCTACGAATCCCATCAAGTGTTCGCCTGCTTGGAAGATGGGAGACAATTCAGGGATTTCGGATAGTTGTTTTGGTTGGATGCGTGGCATTTTTATCTGTAATTATTTGATTTTTACATACTTACAATTCTGCCGTTGATAACGGCAGAATTGTAATGAAAAAGATTTTCAATTTCTGCAGTTGGCAACTGCAGAAATTCATTTCATAACTCATACGTCCCCTTCTCCTTCAAATAATTTACCAACCCTCCTTCCTCCAAAATATCAATCATCACTTGTGGCAATGGTGTAGCCGTGTAAGTTTTTCCAGTATTCAGGTTCTTGACTTTTCCTGTTTTAAGGTCAATTTCTAACTGGTCTTCTTGTTGAATATCATGGTCGGGAATTTCCAAAACGGGCAGACCAATGTTGATGGCGTTGCGAAAAAAGATTCTAGCAAAATAGCGCGCAATGACCACCGAAACCCCTGCAGTTTTCAAAGCAATTGGTGCTTGTTCGCGCGAAGAACCGCAACCAAAATTATCGCCTGCAACTAGCACATCTCCACGTTGCACTTTGTTCCTAAATTCAGGGTCAAGGTCTTCCAAAACATGAGCCGCCAAGGAGGCAATATCCAGCGTCTTGGTATATTTCCCTGGAATGATTCGGTCAGTGTCTATGTTGTCGCCGTAGGCGTGTGCTTTTCCTTTTATCATAAATTCAGTTTTGAGTAGTTTGCGAAGTCTGCCGCGTTGATTTGGGAAAAGAAAGACTTTGTAAACTTAGCTTTACAAAAAAGCTACTGCCTCCATTGACTTTGCCGTAAATTTCGCAAAGCAAGCCCAAGTCGACGATATTTGAGTTTCTTCAATCATTCTCACCTTAAAATCTGATATAAAACAATCAAATTTCCATCATAATCCACAAAGGCTTGTTCTTTGAATCGAAAAGCCGTTCCCCCTGCTACTTTGGGCTCGGTGGTTTCCAAGCCTAAATCTTCAATCTTTTTCATTGTGCCCTCTATATCATCAGATTTAATAACCGCAGCACTTCGATAAGGTGGTTTTGGTTGGAGTAATTCAATCCCAGTCAATTCTGTCAGAGCCAAAGTGCGCTCCTGACTTGGCGAATCAAGGGTAACGAAACGCATCTTAGCTTCTTTTGGAATTTTGAAAACTGGATAGGAATAAGAATCTTCTCCCGAAACAGAAATCATATTGGCAGAAAAACCGAGAATATCTTCGTAGATTTTTAGGGAACGCTCCATATTGGATACCAGAATATTCATGCGCTTGAAGTACGCGCCTTCTTCCATACTGGCTTTGGCATTGATTTCTTTAGTGCTTTTGCAGGAGATAGTGTTACTTAGAGTAATAGCGATAAAAAGAAGCCAGAGGAAAGGACATCCCAAAAGTTTTCGGGATGGGAAACGACCGTCTCCTATGTATTTTTTAATTATCATTTTTTATCAAATTTGGAGGAGTGATATAACCGTTTAAAGCGGAAGCTGCAACCGTTGCAGGAGCAGCTAAATAGATATTGGAATTGGGGTTGCCCATACGTCCTCGGAAATTGCGATTGGCAGCAGAAATAACGACTTCACCATTGCCTGGTACGCCTTGATGTGTACCAACGCAAGGTCCGCAACCTGGATTTAGGACAGCTGCACCAGCTTCAATCAGCGTTTGTAGCGTACCGTCGGAAATGGCATCCAATAAAGTACTGCGCGAAGCTGGATTGATGATGAATCGAACGCCTTCTTTGATGCGTTTTCCTTTCAATACTTGCGCTGCTGCTTGCAAATCTTCCAAGCGTCCATTGCAACAAGTACCGATGAAGGCATAATTGATTTGCTTGCCTTCGTGTGCACTAATGTTTTCTACCGAATCAGGGCTTTCGGGCACACTAATTTGTGCCTGTAAGTCGCTCACCTCAAATTCATAAGTTTGGATATATTCTGCACCTACATCTGGATAAATCGTTTCAAAATCATAATCCAATTGCAAACCTTTTGGATGTACAAAACCCGTTTTCCCACCCATCTCTGCGACCATATTGGCGATAGTCATTCGACTTGCTAGAGTCATGTCTTCAAAGGCTTCTCCATGAAATTCGACGGATTGATAAGTCGCGCCCGAAATAGATATTTTTCCCACCAAAAATAAGATCAAATCCTTTGCAGAAACACCTTTTTGCAATTTTCCATTGCAAATAATCCGAATGCTTTGTGGCACTTTCAGCCAAATCTTTCCTGTCTTCATCACCGCCGCCAAATCCGTAGAACCTACTCCGCAAGCCATCGCGCCTAATGCTCCATAAGTCGGCGTATGCGAATCTGCACCCATAAATAAATCATTGGGTTTCACATACTGATGCTCCACCATCACTTGATGACAAATCCCCTCTCCTATTTCAAATAAACGAATGTCTTGCGCTTTTGCAAAATCGCGCATCATCGCGTGCAAGTTGGCAATGCGTTCGTTAGGTGCTGGTGCAGCGTGGTCAATAATCAACGCACATTTTTTCGCATCCCAAACTTTGCCGCCGCCCATTTCTTCAAAAGCCTTGATCGCATAAGGTGCAGTCGTATCCGTCGCCATAACACCGTCCACTTCCGCGATGATGAGATCACCTGCTTTGACGGATTTGCCGACTTTATTGGAAAGTATTTTTTCTGCGAGTGTTTGACCCATAGGTTTTATTTTTCTTGTTGTTTTGTAGGGTTCCAGTGACTCGTTTGGAAACGAGTAGATAAGCGTATTAAGTTAGGAAACTTAATACATCGTGTATATTACTTTTGACGATCATTAATAATTCTTTCAAGTTCATCATAATTTGCAAGTAAAAACTCGAATTTTTCCACTAAATCTTCATTGTCCATTTGAAGAATGATTTCTGCCAAATCTGTTTGTCCATTCACAGCAGCTATGGCAGCCGTTGCACAAAAAGTATAATTTCTATCCCAGTCTTGGTTTAAGTTTATCAGTTCAATTACCCCTTTGATCTCTCGCTCATATTCTTCTTTATATTCCTTCAGTATTTCAGGATTATCTGACTTACGTTGAATTTCAACTGATGCCACTAATAAAGGAATTTCATAGCAATCAATATGTTTCTCTATTCCAATTCTAATTAAATGAGGAAGAGCAAGGTAGGACGCTAATCCTACATTATGTTGATGGTATAACTCTTGAAATAACTCATTCAATATTTGCTTAATCTCTTCTTTATCATCAGTTAATTCTAATTTTTTCAAAAGTATCGATGCATCATACTTCACTCCATATCCTCCCTGAAAAGATACCCATTTTTTGTCTTCGAGATCAAGCATGATTTATGATTTAGATTACTTTTTTTGCTGAAAAAATTCCGTTTCATTCAAATCAATTGAAGCTAAAAAATCCGCAAAAATCAGTTCAATCCGTATTCCAATCAAATCACCTCAATATCAGCTCGTCCCCAAAGCTGATACATCTTCCCCTGCAACTCATACCCCAAAAACGCTTGCATTTCCTCACTCAGTGCCACAATTTTTCCAATGTTTATTCCTGTTTCGTAACCCATTTGATGCAGCAAATGCGCCGTATCTTCTGTGGCAATATTTCCAGTTGCAGATTTGATGAACGGACAACCACCCAAACCACCAAAAGCCGTATCAAAATAGCGAACGCCTGCTTGCAAGGCGGCATAAACGTTTGCCAAACCTTTGCCTTCGGTGTTATGCAAATGCAACAAAACGGGTTTGTCTTCTGCTAATTCTACCACTTGTGCCATCAATTCATTCAAAGCTTTCGGATTTGCCATACCTGTACTATCCGCCAATGCCAATTCCTCAATGCCCTCATCCAAATGATGCTTGACTATATCTAATACATGATTTGGATCAACTTTTCCTTCATAGCGACAACCAAAAGCACATTGAATTCCTCCACGTACCGCCACGCTATTTTTTTGAGCTAGTTTCACCATCGCTTTGAAAGCAGTTTTGGCTTCGGCAAGCGTCTTTCGAGCGTTTTTTTGACTGTGCGTATCACTTGCAGAAATGGAACACGCCAAATGATCTAAACCTGCAGCAATTCCTCTTTCTACGCCTTTTAAATTCAGCACTAAACCACTGTAAATAACTCCTTCTTTCTTTTCAATCCGCTTGCATAATTCATCCGCATCTGCCATTTGTGGCACAAGTCGTGGATGTACAAAAGAAGCCACCTGAATACGCGTGATGCCCGCATCAATAAAGCGATCAATGTACTCCAGTTTCTTCGCTGTCGAAACTGTTTTGGCGAGGGTTTGAAAGCCGTCGCGTAAGCCTTGTTCTTCTAGTATGATTTGTGTTCTACTCAATTAATTGTTCTTAATTTTTGATTGATAATTTCGCCAATTTCTTTTGCTTTATCAACTATCATGAAATGTTCTCCTTCATCTATTAAAACCGTTTTATCATCTATATTAGGAGGAATCAATTTATCACTTTTACCGCTGATTTTCAAACAGTTATTTAGCGTTTCTTCGTTATTCCAAAGTGTCAATTGATTGATTGCCCATTTAGCAAAATTCAAATCTGTATCATCTAATATAGCATTCAATAAGTTCCTTTTTTGAGTACCAAATAAGAAAGATGCTAACTTTCTTGGAGGATCAAAAAGAAAAGTTGGAAGCAATGGAATGACGCTCAATTTTCCAACTAAGCGATATACCATTCTAAGTTCGTGTTTGGTTTCCGCAGAGGAAATTAAGATCGTAATTTGAGGATTCAAATACTTACTTATTTCAACAGCAACTATTCCTCCAAAACTCACTCCAAGTATCCCATATGGCTCTTCTTGATTTATCTTTTGCGCTAGACGTTTTGCATAATTAGCAAGCGACTCCTTTCTATTAGGCTTTATCCATCGTATAGGTATCAACTCATCATCCAATTCTAAATACTCAAATACTCTTTCATCTGCACCCAATCCACTAATACCATAAATTGTCATTTGTGCAAAATAGTTAACTACATTAATTATTTACGAAGTTAATCATTTTGATCAAATTTAATGAATATTGTTGAGTAGATTCTGAATTATTTGTTATTTATAGTTTTTACAAAATAATATTTGACATGATTAAGAATTTTTAAATTTTAGTTTAGCAAATACTGGAATTGCACAGAGATTTTAAACTTCAAAAGTCTAGCATCCTCCTGTCAACTTCAATCTTTATCGAACACTAATGCTACCTCCTTTTTAATCTGACGACTGAAATCCTGTAGGGATGGACTATGGGTAGCAAGGTAATTCTAACCTATTTCAAGTGCCGTAGGTACGAGCTATAGTTCGCACCTACGGCGCTTAGAAAAAAATCTAAAAAAATACTACCCATAGTTCACCCCGCTGGGGTTATTGATATGAGTTTTTATTTCATTATTGACAAAATATTAGATTCCAGCCAAAGTAATGTGAACGCACAAAAAATTCGTCTTCTATTCAGTAAAAACTGACACTATGAAAAGAGCTCTCTTGTTGAACTTTCTTCTTGTTTCTGTCCTATCGGTTTCGAGTCAAACCTTCAATATCTTAGATTATGGTGCTGACGACAGCGACAAAAAATTGAGTACAACTGCTATTCAAAAAACAATTGATGCTTGTGCTGCAAACAATGGTGGAACAGTACTTATCCCTTCAGGGCAATTTCTAACAGGCACTTTGCAAGTCTTTTCTGATATTGAGTTCCATCTTTCCGCTGGCGCAGTTCTGCTAGGAAGTACAGATTTAGAAGACTATAATAAAATGCACGATCAACTGATTTGGGGAGAAAATTTAGTCAATTTCAGTATCACAGGAACAGGAAAAATTAATGGTCAGGGCGAAAGTTTTTTTGATAAAGGAGAGTTGCAAGACCAAAATAGTTGGAGAGCGTTGGAGCGTCCCGAACCTTGGATACAGTTTTCTAATAGCCAGCGCATAAAAATCAAAGACACACAATTTGTAAATTCTCCTGCTCATGTTTTGGTCTTCGACAATTGTAGTGAAGTATTCGTAGATGGCATTTCCATTCGCAACGATCTGCGTAGTCCAAATACAGATGGCATAGATATAAAAGGCGGCAAAGATATTTTGATTTCTAACTGCTTCATTGAAACAGGAGACGATGCCATTTGCCTGAAAGCCAATCAACAAAGTGTTGAAAATATGGTGGTTACAAATTGCATCTTAGCAAGCGACGATTCGGCGATTAAATTTGGAACGGGTTCTCGACATCGCATCCGAAATTGTCAGTTTTCCAATATCAATATTCGCGATACGCGCTATGGAATTGCGCTTTTTATGAATCAAGGTGGCATTTATGAAAACTGCCTTTTTCAAAATATTATGATCGAAACAGCTTCCCGCCATGTCATGGAATATCCCATTTTTATGGACATTGATAAACGAACATCTGAATTCGATTTGGGTAAAATTCAAAACATCAGCTTTAAAGATATCCGAATCATTAGCAGAGGACAGATTTTGATAGCAGGACAGAAAGATGCGCCCATCAAGGACATTGACTTTGATGATGTTTCTTTGGTACTTCCCAATCTTGCCGACCCTTCTAAAGTTCAGAAGAAACCCAGAGGCAACAGAAAGTTCAAAAAAGTGGAAGGCATGATGGATTTGTCGGGGAAGTCGGCAAATTTTGTATTTGGCTATGTTGAAGGATTGAGTTTGAATAAGCTAAAAACTACTACTCAATTTGATAACCATCCATTGCAGCGAGAAACGTTCTATTTTGAAGAGGTAAAGCAATTGGAAGTAAGCAAGCTGAAAGGAACAGTTACTCGAGAGATACCTTCTTCAGTCAAGCAGGGATTTTTTTAATTGTACCAAAACACAGATCAGCTATAAACAACTAATAATCAATCAATTGGACAAAATTAACACTATTACCATTTGTCAAAAAAATGACAATTAAAGAAAAAATATCACTACATTCTATGTAGCAACAACTAATTTATTACTTTTGCGTTTGTAAAAGCGAAAAGCAGAAGGTTAGCTTTACATTTTCTACTTTCAAGTACGACCAATTTTAAACCGCAAGATTTTGGTTTTTTGGGGTTATACTGGGTGCGGCGTCCAATTTTGGATGCCGTTACCCTTTTTAGGAAGGTTCATAAAGATCAATTAACATCCCTTCAATGCCTGCTCCCAATCCGCGATCAAATCCTCCACATTTTCCAGCCCAATCGACAAGCGCAGTAAATTATCGGGCGTCAAACTCTCCTCTCCTTCCACCGATTTTCTGTGCTCGATCAAACTTTCCACACCACCTAAACTCGTCGCTACCGTGAATAACTTCAATTGGTGCGTTATTTCAATCGCCCGTTTTGCATCGCCTTTTACCAAAACCGCTAACATTCCACCAAAACCTTTCATCTGCTGCTTCGCAATTTCATATTGTGGGTGACTTTCCAAACCTGGATATAGCACTCGTTCAATTTGAAGATGTTGTTCTAAAAACTGAGCCAATTGCATCGCATTCTGCGATTGCGTTTTCACTCTTAGCGGCAAAGTTTGAATTCCTCTAGTTACTAACCAACAATCGAAAGGGCTAGGCACTGCACCAGACAATACCTGAATTCGAGAAAGCCGCTCTGCCAACTCATTTTGCTCCTTCAAAACCACACAACCTCCTAGCACATCGCTATGTCCACCAAAATATTTCGTCGTGGAGTGCATCACTATATCTGCTCCTAAATCCAAGGGTTGTTGCAATACGGGCGACGGCCAAGTATTATCTACTGCCACAAGAGCATTCTTAGCATGTGCTAAATCTGCAATGGCTTGAATATCAGTAATTTTTAGCTGTGGATTAGAGGGCGTTTCTATCCAAACCAGCGCCGTATTATCAAAAAAAGCAAGTTCCACTGCTTCCAAATCAGTCATATCCACTAAAGTATATTGCAAATCCCAACGTCTTAATACTTCCTTACACAATAGATAAATATTGAAGTACACATCATCGGGTAGAATGACATGATCGCCCGCTTTTAGGCTTTGAAAGATCGCACTAATTGCAGCCATGCCCGACGAAAAAGCATAGGCTACTTTTCCATTTTCGAGCGTAGCAATACTTTGTTCCAAGATTTGCCGATTGGGATTATTATGACGAGTATAAAGGAAACCTTCGTTGTAAGTACCGTCTTCATTACGATGAAAAGTGGTGGATAAATAAAGTGGCGCACTGACGGGTCGAAGATTTTTGAGATGGTTTTCGGTACTTTTGATTGCCGTAGTTTCTATTTTCATAAACTTATACGTTGAGTTGATTATCCAAAGTAATCAGATTGCAAAATTTAGGTTCTAGTATGCCTTTAAGATATCTAGCTCGACAAAAAAATGACGGTGCAATAGGAAATTACACCGTCATTTAGGTCCGCGAAAAGTTGGTCTAATCCAAACTCTTATTCTACTCCATCTTCACCTCTTCCATCTCTTTAAACAAGGAATATTGTACTTTTTCTACCGCGACTTGATACTCCGCAAAATCGTTCTGTACCAGAGCATTCACCTGACCAATAATCTCCGCTGTTTCTTGCTTGGCTTTGCTCATTAAGTGCTGGATAGCCTGTGTTGGCTTATCTTCCATATCACTCAAGTAACCACTAACGCTGTATAGTTTAGAAAGCAAATTATCAGAAGTACGCTGAATGCCTTTCAAACCTTCGGGCTGCATATAGAGTTTTTCGATCACTTTAATACTGTCTTTCAAGGACTTACCCATTTCTTTGATTTCTTTCAAAGTAGAATCAGGTGCATTCACCAAAGCTTTGTCCACCAAGCCAATTGTTTTTTTCACTTGCTGCAATTGACTAAAACCTTTTGCTGCCGCCTCCACTACATCGTAATAATCCTCGTAAGTACTCGCAATCACGTCAAAATCGTAAGTGGAAGTATCCATACGTGGATCAAATTTCACATTCATGGTAGTTGAATCCTTTGCCTCACCAAAAGTGAAGACCAATTTATAAGTACCCGGCTTCACCATATGACCACTTGGCATATTTGCATCGGGTTTCGCCTCTCGACGAGAAGGATAACGCACGCCATCATGGCGCATATTCCAATAAATACGATTCATGCCCGTATCTACTTTTGTGGAATAGCTGCGAATCGTATCGCCCGTACTATTGATAACGTTGATTTTTACTTTTTCAGGACGCTTTTTCTTCTTCTCTTTTTTCTTTTCTGTCATTTCCTCTTTTCCCTCTTCTTTTTTATTCTTCCCTTTCTTTTTTGCAGTGACCTCGTCTGACTTCTGACTTCTGTCCTCTGACTTCTCCAAATCAGGCTTCACCCAAAGCGTCAACATCGCACCCCAATTTCTATTGTCGCCAATGTATTCTCCATTCGCCGCAAAACGAATACCATCGTAGGAACGATAGTTAGCTTGATAAGCATCGGGCGCAGCAAAAACTTTGAAATCTTGCTCCAAAACTTTACCACCAGTACGCGCAATTTCTCGAATTGGACGAATATCATCCAAAATCCAAGCAGCACGACCAAAAGTACCCACAATCAAGTCATGTTCTCTCGGATGAATTTTCAAATCACGCGTAGAAACCGACGGAAATCCATTCATCCACTGACTCCAGTTTTTACCTTTGTCAATACTTACATACAAACCATAATCTGTTCCCAGCCAAAGTAAGTTTTCCTCCACAGGATCTTGCACAATGGAAAGTGCGTGTCCTTTCACTTGTTTTTCATCTACAATGCGTCGGAAAGTTGCGCCAAAATCAGTCGTGTAATAAGCCATTGGTCGCCAGTCATTTCTGCGGTAATCATTCACGATGATAAATGCCTCGCCTGCATTCTTTTTAGACAATTCGATGTAAGGAATCCAACTTCCTGCTTTCATACCTGATAAATTGCCACCAACATTCGACCAAGTCGCACCACCATCTTTGGTAATTTGCAAATTTCCATCATCCGTACTCACCCAAATCACACCTTCATCAATTGTACTTGGCGCAATCGCCAAAATGGTTGTATGATTTTCCGCTCTGGTATCATCTATTGTCAAGCCACCACTTTCGTATTGTTTTTGCTTCGTTGTATCATTAGTTGTCAGATCGGGGGAAATGATTTCCCAACTTGCACCACAATCCATACTCTTATGTACAAATTGACTGCCAAAATATAAGCCACATTCCTCAAAAGGATTTTGTGCAATCGCCGCATTCCAATGGAAGCGCAAAGGCGTATCATCTTTGGTGTTGACGGGTTTGATGAACTTACTACTACCCGTTTCGCGATCTACCATTCCTACATTTCCACCTTGCGACATCGCATAGACGTAGCGATTGTCATTCGGCTTAAATAATACATCAAAACCATCTCCAAAATAGACTTCTTGCCAGTCGTTGTTGCGAATGCCACCTGCTTTCCATACTTGACTTGGACCAACCCACGAACCATTGTCTTGCATACCGCCCGCCACATTGTAAGGAATGTCCATATCGTAGCTAATGTGATAGAATTGAGCGAGTGGAATATTATCTGCAAATCGCCAAGTTTTTGCACGGTCGCGAGAGACATTCAAGCCACCATCATTGCCGATAATCATGTAATCAGAGTCTTCTGGATGAATCCAAAGTGCGTGATAATCGGGATGTACTGTTTTTGTTCCCCAATAAGGCATAATGACTTGGAAATTCTTGCCGCCATCTTCACTTTTGGAAACTAAAGAGTACAGACTATACACTCGATTTTCGTTTTGTGGATCAACGTAAATATCCGCATAATAAAAAGGACGATTTCCAATTTCGGTCTTATCCGTTGCGATCTTTTTCCATTTTTTGCCTCCATCCATTGATTTGAATAGCGCATTCTCTTTCGCTTCCACCAAAGCATAAACAATATTAGGCTGCGAAGGCGCAAATGCTAAACCGATACGACCTAGAATTCCTTTGGGTAAGCCATCTTTTTCCGTGCGTCGCTCCCAAGTTTCTCCACCATTGTGCGTGACATAAATTCCTGAGCCTTCGCCACCTGAATTGAATGTCCAAGGCTTGCGACCAAATTCCCACATCGCTGCAATCAGCTTGTTGGGATTGCTTGGATCAACGACTAGATCGGCAATCCCTGTTTCGTCATTGATCTTCAAAATATGTTCCCAAGTCTTGCCACCATCTTGAGTGCGATAGACGCCTCGTTCAGGATGTGGTCCCCAAGCTGCACCTTGAGCACCGACATAAACTACATCAGGATTATCGCGATGGATGATAATACGGTGAATAGTTTTGGTCTTTTCCAAACCCATCATGGTCCAGGTTTCTCCGCCATCCAAACTTTTGTAAATCCCTCCACCGCTATTTTGTGAGTTACGCGGATTTCCTTCTCCTGTTCCCACCCAAATTTCCGATGGGTTTTGCTGATTGATCGCCACTGCACCCACCGACTGTACGGCTTCTTCATCGAAGATCGGTTTCCAATTGATACCTCCATTTTCAGACAACCAAACGCCGCCCGAAGCAGCACCCGCAAAGATGCGATCGGGTTCGCTCAAGTCCACATCAATCGAAGTGATGCGTCCACTCATGCCTGCTGGTCCAATGTTTCTGATTTTGAGTCCGTCAAGTTGTTTAGTGTTGAGTTTTTGGGCATTGAAAGGAATAGCAACTGCTAGTAAAAGCAATGCTATTAGGTAATTTCTAATCATTAGTGCTGTAAAGTTTTGTAATTTTCGTTGAATTTCGGCTAAGATAGGGAATGTTGGGAACTTAAAACTAGATTTGACTTTTAAGCGTTTAAAGAATCAATATGAGACATAAAAATTACAGTATATCCAATCTCTCGTCTCATCTCTTTTGGGATGTAGATCATGCGCAACTTTCCTTTGAGAAAAGTGCGATTTATCTCATAGAACGAGTGGCATATCTAGGAAATTTAAAAGATTGGTTACTACTTAGAGACGTTTATGGAAATGAAAAACTAAAAGAAGTTATTCTAAATATGCGCTCATTAGATGATAAATCATTGCACTATTATTCCTTAATTTTCAATATTCCAAAAGAAGCGTTCAGATGTTACAAAAACAAACAGTTGCAAGGGATACCTTCCTACTTTTAGAAGAATTGATGGCGATTGATCTGCTCAAAGATTTTAATTTGGCAGGAGGTACGGCTCTATCCTTACAAATTGGACATCGCACTTCAACCGATTTAGATTTCTTCGGACAAACTACGATTCCTCTATCCTTGGTAAAGCAAGAAATTTCTTCACAGTACGATTATCAAATTAATGTAGACACAAAAAACTTGTTAATTGGCTTCATTAATGGAGTAAAAGTGGATTTTGTCAACTATAAATATGACCTAATAAAGCCTTTTGTTTTGATCGAAAATATTCGCCTGCTCACTTTAGAAGATATCGCCTGTATGAAATTGGCAGCTATTACTGGAAGAGGCAAGAAGAGAGATTTCTTTGACTTGTATTTTTTACTCCAACATTTCACACTACACGAAATGTTAAAAATGTACGAATCCAAATACTTCGATGGTAGCCTCCAATTGGTATTGAAAAGCATAACCTACTTCAATGATGCAGAATCAGATGAAAATCCAAATTTATTTGAGTCGTTATCTTGGGATAAAGTTAAAACAAGTATTAGAACAGCCTTTTTCGAGTATTATGATAATTTATAGTGCTATCTTTGAATAAGGATACGCTATGTATCGCGCAACTTCGATATTCATTATTCCGTGTTCGATGTTCTCTTTCTTTCCTAACAATCAAAAAACGACCGTTATGACGATCAGAAATCTATTGTTGCTTGCCTTATTATTGGGATTTTATTTTGGGTTTGGGCAGTTTGGAGAGGAGCAGATACTAACTAAATGCAAAGTATGTCTTCCAATTCAGATGGTAAGTGCAGACTTAGATAATGATGGTGACTTTGATATCATTGCAGGGGAAGATGGTGGTGAAGAGAGAATAGTTTGGTTTCGAAGTGATGGAACTGGAAATTTTGGAGAACCTATTACAATTTTAAAAAACCTAAAATCTCTATGGGATATTAAAGTGGCTGATGTAAACGGTGATGGACATTTGGATATTTTTTTTAGCTACCGACCTACCTATTGGTCTACGTTCAAGCTATTACTCAATGATGGAAATGCCAATTTTACTGAATCTGTCATTGATTTGGGGGAAATCTTTTCTACAAAATACTTAGATTTTCATGATTTAGATAACGACAATGATTTGGATATTTTGGTAAGTTCTTCTTTACATGGTTCATTTGATGATGAATTGGTTTGGTATGAAAATATCGAAAATCTATACTTTTCCAATAAAATTCCTATGGATACACTAGAAAACAGATTTGGTGCAATAGAAACCAATGATATAAATTCGGATGGCATTATAGATGTACTAGTGGGCAGTCGTTTTGGTGGTGAAATAAAAAGGTATAGCTATCAAGAAGGGAAAATTAGGCAATATGATTTTTTGAGCGTTTATCGTAATAGCATAAAATCTATTGTAGCAGATGATATAGACAATGACAGTATCATAGATTTAATTGTATCTCATACATTCGATAATAACGCCAAAGTTAGTTGGTATAAAGGACTTGGGAATCTTGAGTACTCGAATCCAGTAGAAATTCTAAATACTAGAGATGGGATTTTTCTTGTTTCGGGAGAAGATGTCGACAAGGATAATTATAGTGATCTAGTAGTGAGATATTCGGAAGAAGGAACTCTTTTTTGGTTAAAAAATAATGGAAATGGGACGTTTACTAGACAAGAAACAATATCTAGGACAGAAGATGGAGGAAATATATTCATTGTAGATATAGACAAAGACAGCAAGTTAGATTTCCTATCTCACACTTGGATGGATGATAAAATTTCTTGGTATTCTAGAGAAGATAACGAAGAAATCAGTGAACACATAGTGACTATATCTGAAACAGATGGAGTTGCCGCGATATATGGTATTGATATAGATGCTGACGACGACTTAGATATTTTGACAGTTTCATCAAATGATAATGATTTACCTTCTTTGACTTATAATAAAATATCATGGTTTCCAAACAATGGAGATGGAACATTTAATGAACGAATACAAATAAGCTCTGAAAATAAAGGATTTACGAGAATATATCCTGTTGACTTCGATAGTGATAATGATATTGACATACTTTCGAGTACTATGAGAAGAGTTGGTATTTCATGGGTCGCTAATAATGGGGTAGGAGTATTCTCAGATCATATATCTGTAAGTGAACAAGCAGAAGCTTGGGCTGTATCTGATATAGATCAGGATGGAGATCAAGATATTCTTACATTTTTACATTGGACTAATAATTTTGGGTATTTAGTAAATGATGGTTTTGGAAGTTTCAACGAGAGAAAAGATATTCAGATAGCAGAGAATGTATTTCCGATGCAATTAGTAGACATAAATTCTGATGGTGCTGACGATTTTCTAATGTACAGAAGGACATACGTGAACACAGAAGCCCAATTTGAGTATGGTTGGCTCGAGAATAACGGTTTTGGACGGTTCTCGAATTTTAAAAGCCTTGATTTTAAGGGCAGATTAGTTCTACATCCAGATGATTTAGATAAGGATGGAGATGTAGACTTAGTATTTTTATCTAGGAATAATGGCGATTTTGGATGGTACGAAAATAAAGGCAACGAGGTTTTCAATCAAAGGGTAATTGCTCCTAATGGAGATAGGAATAGGCATTTAATTCATACAGTAGATATAGATAATGATAACGATATAGATATATTGGTTGAAGAAAATCAATATCCAAGAACTAAAATTTCATTGTATCGAAATGATCGAAATGGTAATTTTGCATCTCCTAAAATGATTGTCGATAGTGTAAGTGGATTGTCTCATATCAATACTGCTGACTTAGATAAAGATGGAGACCAAGATATTCTTTTTACCTCTATTTGGGAAGATAAGATTGCATGGATAGAGAACTTAATTAATGCCCCTAGCAACAAGGTAATGGGTAACGTATTTTGGGACAAAAATGAAAACGGGCTCTTTGATGATACTGATGTAATACTTAACCATTTTCCTTTGGATGTTGTACCTGAGGGACTTTCTGCTTACACAAATTTGCAAGGAGCATACAGTTTTGCCGTACATGATGGAGATTATACGATCACAGCAAAGCCTGATTCTTGTTGGCAATTGGTTACAGATTCCCTTTCTTATTTTTTCAACATTAAAAATAATTCAACTTTCACATTCAATTTTGGATTTCAGTCGGCTTCCAATTTTAAACATACCCAAACAAGAGTAAACTCTGGACCTACGCGTTGCGGATTTGAAGTGCCATTCTGGATGTCCATTGAAAATGACGGATGCCAAGTTGTAAAAGGAGAACTAGCATTGGTACTCGAAGAAAAAGTAGAATTTATAAGCGCGGAAATTATTCCTAATCGAATCGTGGGTGATACCTTATACTGGAAATATGAAGAATTAATAGGTACGGAAGTTAAAAACATCAACCTCACTCTCCAAATTGCAGGTACCGAATTCCTAGGTGACTTCATTCACCTTACAGGCTTATCCTATATCGAAAACGAAGCAGGCGAACTCGAACTTTCCAGCACTTATGATTACATCTCTGAAATCCGCTGCGCCTACGACCCCAATGACAAATTGGTCTATCCCAATCGCTTAGGCGACTACGATAAGAACTACACCTTATTTGAAGAAGAATTAGAATACACCGTTCGTTTTCAAAATACAGGAACAGATACGGCTTTCACGGTGGTCATCAAAGATTACCTCGATCCCAATTTGAATTGGAAAACCTTTAAACCAATAATAGCAAGTCATCCACACGAAACACTTTTGCATCCCGATGGCTTGGTAGAATTTACTTTCAAGAACATCTTGCTGCCTGATAGCACGACTAACGAACCATTGAGTCATGGCTTTGTGACCTACAAAATTAGACCCAACGCAGACTTGGAAGAAAACACCAATGTAGAAAATACTGCTAATATTTTCTTCGATTTCAATCCACCGATTCAAACAAATACGACGAGTAATGTATTGGTGGAAGAATTGCCAAAAAAATCGGGAGTGAAGAATGAAAGCGATTTGAATTTCCCAATCAAAGTCTATCCCAATCCATTTGAGGAAGTACTTACTTTTGAGTTAGAACAATTTCAACCTTCGACGCTAGAGCTATTTGATGCGAGAGGGCAATTAATTCGCACTGCAAGTATTCAAAATCGAGTCCATCAAGAAACCATGATGAACTTGCCGAATGGATTGTATTTTTATAGACTGCTAAGTCAGGAGGAGCAAAAATTATTGGTGAGTGGAAGAGTAGTAAAGCAGTAATAAACCACTTGAAAATGGATTCATTCCTCTGTACACTTTTTTCTTTTTCGCCCGTTTGGGCGAAAAAGAGAGGGTTTTAAGGCAGAAGCACATTGATTTTGTAACAAAATAAATGTGCTTCTGCCTTAAAGAACCTCTGCGAGCCGCCTTTAGGCGGCGAGCCAGTAAGAAAAAAAAGTGGGTAGGTGTGAAGGAAGTGGACTATTTTTTGGTCGCTTCATATAAAATGAAAAGGGAAATAATGATTTAAGATCATTGTTTCCCTTTGCTCTTTTTAAAAGATAGGTAGGTAGTAAAATTCATGGATGGAGACTTACTAAGTTTAATAAACTTGGCAAGTCTGTACTGATAAATCCACAGGTTACCCCAATACCTAAAAAATACCACTACGGCTGCGGCAACTGCATATAAATCTGCTGCAATTGCGGATCTTTTTCTGCTGCTTTGATTTCTTTAATGATCGTCAAAATTTGCTCGTCGGCGGTGGTGAATTGAGTGGCTTCTCCGCCACTTGCTTCATTTTCTTGGGCTGCTAGAGTCGCATGTAAAGTATTGATCGCCTTTGTTGCACCAAAACGTTGCCAAAGGGAGCTGGCATTCATCGAAATTTCCTTCAAATCATTCGCCGCGCTTACCATTTCTGTTGGTTTACCTTGGCTTGCTAGTTCTGCATACAAATCAAAGAAGTTGATGGCATCATAAAAATCAAACTCTTTCCAATATCTATTGAAGTATCCTAATGCACCTATATCACCTTTATTAACATAGATGGAAGCAATACCTAGTAGTGCACTTGATTTTACACTTGCCGCAGGATCGTTTTGAGCTACTTTCTCGAAGAAGTCACCATTTTTTTCATCACCCAATTCAATCAAGCGATCTAGAGCAGCGGAACGAACTTCTGCTTTTGGATCATTTTCTACTACGCTCTTCATTTGTTCTGCCATACCTTCTTCTTCCATATCCACTTGGTAAAGCGCGAAAGAACGCAAACCGTAGAATTTATCTTTCAAGGCATCTTTAAAAACACCAGAGGTGCCTCCATTATCGGAAGCTGCTAGTTCTTGCAAGGCTTCGTAGCGATCCATGAAAGTTGGGGCGTTGTAATATTGGTGGATGTAATTGGCGTCAGTTTTGTTGTCCGTAATTTCTGCTAGAAGCGTTCGATCTGCATTGAAGTTGACCAGTTTTGGCTCGCCTTCTACTTTGAATTCAAAGTTTTGGGTGCGCTGATTCAAGAACACTTCCTTGCGCATGGGTTTGCCCGAAGCTGGATAAATATCAATGGTGATCGGCATTTGGAAGATGCCTGGCATTTCGCTTGGGTCTTGCGTTTGCTCGACCATCACGACTGCATTTCCTCCAATTTCATCGTATTCGTAAGTCACGTTTAATTGTGGATGTCCTTGCTTGTGATACCATTGATCGAAAAACCAAATCAAATCTTCACCCGTGATGTCTTCAAACGCCAAACGTAATTCGTCTGCTTCTACTTCTGTGTAAGCATTTCTGGTCAAATACAAATTCAGAGCAGCAAAAAAGGCATCGTCACCTACATAATTGCGCAACATATGCAGTACCAAACCACCTTTGTTGTAGCTATGCTGATCAAACATTTCCTCTTTGTCGCCATAGCCAAAGTGAATCAGTGGATGAATATTTTCTTGCGCCAAATAACCACGCAATTCCTGCAACCAATGATAATCTGCTTCATCTCGACCATGTTTCTCTTCTAACCAAAGGTATTCGCTGTAATTCGCGAAACCTTCATTCATCGTCAAATTCGCCCAACTTTCGCAAGTCACATAATCGCCAAACCAATGGTGAAACATCTCATGTGCTACGATTTTTTCATTGGTCAGATTATCTTTCAAAAAGTCTTCATCACCTTGCATGAATTCCCCAAAAATCACAGCAGTAGTATTTTCCATTGCTCCCGAAACATAATCTCTCACGACTACTTGTGAGTATTTTTGCCAAGGATATTTCACGCCCAACATATCTGAGAAAAAGCTCAGCATTTCGGGGGTGTACGGAAAGATTTTCTTCGCTAATTCACGATATTCTGGCTCTACGTAATACTCCAACAACATTTCATTCCATCGGTCTTGCACTACAGCAAATTCGCCTACCGCAATCATAAATAAGTAAGGCGCGTGTGGCTGATCCATATTCCAATAATCAGTGCGCGTACCATCTTCATTTTTTTCAGAAGAAACCAACAAACCATTGGAAAGTGTACGGAAACGATCTTCAACGGTAATGTACATCTCTTGTGTGGTGCGCTCATTTGGCTTGTCAATCGTTGGAAACCAATGTGAGTTGTGTTCCGTTTCACCTTGTGTCCAAATTTGCTGCGGTTTATCTTCATCACCTCTTGGATTAATAAAAAATAGTCCTTTGTCCGAAGTAATCGCCGCACTTCCACCTTCTGCGCGAGGCGTTGCCACATAATCTATTTCAATATCAATGCGATCATCACGTGTCATTTCTCGACCTAAATCAATGATAATTTGCTTTTCATCGTAGGTATATTTCAAATCCGCTTTCTTCCCTTTTTCTCGTACACTATTAAACTGAAATCCTTTAGCATCTAAAACTAATTCGCTACTTGGATAGAAATAAGGCTTCAAAGTCAAAGTTGCTTTTCCAATCACTTGCTCTTCTGCCCAATTGAAGCGCACATCCAATTTGGTATGCAATAGATCAAAAACTCTTTTTGCGCTTGGATTGAAAACGGGTAATTCGTAATCGGTTTCCGCGATCTCTCCTAGCATTTTTTCCTCTTCGGTCATTGGAGGTGCGGTCACCACAAGCGTATCCATAATCCGCTCTTCCATTTCAGGGAATACGATGGTGCTTTTTGAGGAATTACAAGCGGAAAAAATTAAAAGTACAATTCCCGCAAAAGACAAGTATTTCATAATTAATGCTGTTTATCTAGTTGTGTTGGCGTGTAAAATAAATTGCATTTTCCTTAAAAGGAATAC
Source organism: Bacteroidota bacterium (assembly GCA_039176995.1). Taxonomy (GTDB): domain Bacteria; phylum Bacteroidota; class Bacteroidia; order Chitinophagales; family Saprospiraceae; genus JAAUTG01. The sequence goes on along the minus strand of JBCDFY010000056.1, from coordinate 3,816 downwards.
ACTATTTAACTCATCTCTTTGCTTTTTTCAAATCAATCAGGCATCGAACCTAATTGATTTGATCGAGGTTTAAAAAGGATAAAAATTGGCTTCTTGCCAATTTTTATCCTTTTTAAACCTCGATGGATTTGGATGGACTCGACGTCCATTCAAATCCACAACAAGTTGCTTTGAGTAAGTCCTGTCAACTTTATTAATGCAATTTTTGAGGAGTTACTACAACGAATAATACCACGATGGAAAGTACTGTTCGGTTATCGTGTATTGAAAATGGCTACAAAAGTACCGAATAATAGACGTATTTAAGTGTCTTTAGGATGTGTAAAGCGTGTATTTTTGCTCTACAAACACATTAAAATGAAGATATTCTACCTTTCTATTGCTTTTTTGAGCATTCTTGCTTGTCAAAACACGCCGCAGCAACCAAAAGAAACGGAGGCAAAGGCAGTCGAAGTAGATGAAGATGACTTGACCTTACAACTCTCCATGGACTTAATCGCCAATCCACGCAATCGGGAAGAACGAGAGCGCAATGAAATTTTGAATTATGCGATAGATTCACTTTGGGAAGTACAGCGAACTACTTCGGGCTTGTACTACGAAATTGTGAAAGCAGGTGAAGGCGATACCATCAAATGGGCGGATCGCGTGGCGGTGAATTATGAAGGTTTTTTCACGGATGGGCAGAAATTTGATTCTTCTTATGATCGCAATCGTCCGCTGGAGTTTTACGTGGGTAATATGATTCACGGCTGGAACGAAGCCTTGCAGCTAGTGCAGCCGAAGAGCAAATTACGCTTGCTCATTCCTTCGCGTTTGGCATACGCGGAGGAAGGGTTAGTGAGTCCAAGGGGAGACACTTTGGTGCCTGCGCATCGCGTATTGGTTTTTAAAATAGAAGTATTGCACAAAATTCAGTAAAGCTTTGTAATTTCGCGAAACTATTTAAGCACGGCAAGTCCATAAAATAGAGGCGCACGCAAAGGCGCGAAGACGCAAAGATTTCTGGACTGTCGAATCAACAAATCAACACTTAAACGAATCAACAAAAAACACACTGTTTATCAAAAATTATTTAAACACTACCTACCATGGTCAGAATCCTTGTCAATGATGGCATACATCCCGATGGAAAATTATTACTAGAAGAAGCAGGCTACGAAGTGGTGACGGACAAAGTCGCTCAAGAAGATTTACCAAAAGAACTCCCCAATTTTGATGCGATCATCGTGAGAAGTGCGACTAAGGTGCGCAAAGAATTGATTGATCTGTGTCCTAAGTTGAAAATCATCGCTCGTGGTGGAGTTGGCTTGGACAATATCGATGTAGACTATGCTAAAGAGAAAGGCATCACAGTGATGAATACGCCAGCGGCTTCCTCGAAGTCAGTGGCAGAGTTAGTATTCGGGCATATGTTTTCCTTAGCGCGCTCTTTGCACTTATCCAACAGAGAAATGCCTCAAAAAGGAGGAACAGAATTCAAGAAATTGAAGAAGTCTTATTCCAAAGGTATTCAACTGCACGAGAAGACTTTGGGAATTATTGGTTTGGGTAGAATTGGTCGCGAAGTAGCGAGAATGGGCTTAGGCTTGGGTATGAAAATTTTGCCCGTTGATTTGTATGTGGATGAGATTACAGTAGATGTGGCATTATATAGTTCTGAGGAAGTTGGTCTTTCTGTGAAATTGAAAACTTGCTCTTTGGAGGAAATGTTGGCGCAAGCAGATTTCATTACTTTGCACGTTCCATTTGCTGGTGGAAAACCCATTTTGGGCGAAGAAGAAATGGCAAAAATGAAAGATGGCGCGTACATCGTGAATGCAGCCAGAGGCGGTACAGTGGATGAGCAAGCACTATTGGCGGCTTTGGAAAGTGGAAAATTGGCTGGTGCAGCTTTGGATGTTTTTGATTTGGAGCCATCTCCACAAGAAGAAATTTTGAACAATCCTAAGATTTCTTTGACACCACATACGGGAGCTTCTACTGTGGAAGCACAGCGCAATATTGGTTTGGAACTGGCAGATAAGATTATTGCGTTTTATGGTGATGATAAGTAAATTTTAATTGATAATTGTGAATTATTAATTGATAAAGAACGCAGGCGTTGGGAATTCATTTTCTGACGCCTGTGTTATATATGCGCCCTACCGCTCAACTATCAAAACAAACAGACATGATACAAACAGCAAGCCGATTAGGTGAGGTTAAAGAATACTACTTTTCTTCTAAATTGCGGGAAATTCGGCAGATGAATGCAGCAGGAAAAGATGTGCTGAACTTAGGAATTGGAAGTCCTGATTTGCCACCTGCGCCCGAAGTGATCGCGGAATTGCAGAAGCAGAGCAGTTTTGACAATGTGCATGCTTATCAAAGCTATACGGGTTTGCCTGAATTGAAAACGGCTTTTGCTAATTGGTATCAACACTATTTTCAAGTCGAACTGAATGCTGAAAATGAAGTTTTACCACTCATTGGTTCGAAGGAAGGCATTATGCACGTTTCGATGACTTATTTGGAAGCAGGTGATGAAGTTTTGATTCCAAATCCAGGCTATCCAGCTTATCAAGCCGTTGCCAATTTAACAGGCGCAAAGAGCATCAAATATGATCTAAAAGAAGAAAATGGATGGTTTCCTGATTTGGAAGCATTGGCAAAACGAGATCTTTCCAAAGTCAAAATGATGTGGATTAACTATCCCAATATGCCAACTGGGACACCTGCGACCCTTGACTTTTTCAAGGAACTCATTGCTTTTGCGAAAGCACATAATATCCTGATTGTCAATGATAATCCATATAGTTTTATCTTGAACGATCAGCAAATGAGTTTGCTACAAGTGGAAGGCGCGAAGGAAGTGGCGATGGAACTCAATTCCTTGAGTAAATCGCACAATATGGCAGGTTGGCGGGTCGGAATGTTGGCGGGCAAAGCGGAATACCTGAGTACCGTTTTGCGCTTCAAAAGCAATATGGATTCGGGGATGTATAAACCAGTGCAGTTGGCGGCGGCGAAGGCATTGCAATTGCCGAAAACATGGTACGATGACTTAAATGGTGTGTATAGAAAACGTAGAGAAAAAGTCTTTGAATTGATGGATTTATTAGAGTGCAAATACGACCGCGAGCAAGTTGGATTATTTGTATGGGCAAAAATTCCAAGTCGCTATAAAGATTGCTACGAACTGGCGGATGAGATTTTGTACAAAGCTAATGTTTTCATCACACCAGGCGGTATTTTTGGAACGAACGGAGAGCGATATATTCGAGCTTCGTTGTGTGGGAAAGTAGAGGTTTTTGAGGAAGCGATCGGGAGAATATCGAATCACGCCTGAGGCGGAAAAGTTAGCTTGTTTTTAAATCAAGTGCTACAACTCAAATAAATAGCAACCAAAACGATCTTCTATTCGTTAGAAAAGAATACTGAATGACGCAATTTCTGATTTCCGCAAGGCAATTTATTTTGAACTACCGTTTTATTTGGTATATTGCATTGTAAATCAACAGCTTACACTTTCGGAAAATCAAGTAAAATTGACGAAAAGTTCCTTGAAATCGTAACATTTATGCCTTTAGAAGCAAGAGTGTTTTGAGTATAACTATTTGAAAAAGAATTCGTTAGGTCAATGGACGACTTAGAATTCTACTTCCACTAAAATTTGGATTGAAACGAAATGCTTATAAATCTAGTCTTGAAAAGGAAGTAGAGCTTAGAATTCTACTTCCACTAAAATTTGGATTGAAACATTACCAATCATACTTTTCGACGTTCAGTCATTACTCTTAGAATTCTACTTCCACTAAAATTTGGATTGAAACG
>JBCDFY010000055.1:0-32149 GCA_039176995.1 Bacteroidota bacterium | reverse complement strand
TTTTGATGGATTGAAAACGGCTTGATGCCGTTCTCAATCCAAAATACGCTAATTATCACTCTTTGATTACTACTGATATTTTGGATATAAATCGCAACTTGAAACCCAAATTGAGCCAAAGTCAAAATAAAATCTAAGTAAATATTGTGATTAACAGAATGCTTACTTAAGTAATGTTAAACAATAGGATTATCCAAAGCCATAAAAAATTCGCGCCTTATTGTGAAAATGAAGAGCTATGTCTTAGGGTAAGATATAGAAAGCGAATAGACAAACTTATTTTTGAATGGAAATCTAATTTTTCACTTCCTGAATAATTCCTATGAAGACCATCGCCGTCAAAATGAAGTTACGCCTTAGTATCCAGTAGTACTAGAAATTCTGCATTTCCTAAATTTCAAGCAACTCTCGACTCTTTTGTACTAATGATAGCGAGAAATATGACTTGAAAATAAACTCATTGCTATGAAAAAGATTCTCTTCCCAATTTTATTCCTCTCAACAATTACCGTTTTCGCGCTCTATTTTCAATCAACTAAAGAAGAGCCACTATCTCCCCAACCAACCAATACGCTCATTAATGAAAGTGGTGAAGACGAGGATAATCAACTAAATAGAGAAGCATGGTTTGAATCCATGCACCGTGCCGCACCTGGTACTAACTGGCGAGATTTGGAACGAAAAACCCAGATGGAGCGCAATGAAAGACGAATTGCGGTCAGAAACTCCGAACTCGAAAGTCGAGGTGAGAAGGTTGAAGAAATTGCTGGTGGGATTCTTACAGGCACTTGGAAAGAGCGTGGCAGTAATAATCAAGCAGGCAGTGTTCACGATACAGAGTACGACACGGAGGCAGACAAAATTTGGTTGGTTTCTGATGGAGGTACTTTATTCAAAGGGGAAAGAGATGGCTCAAATTGGGAGGTCGTGAATCAGAATGTAAAATTCAGTCGAGGCTTATTGAAATTTATTCCTACGGATGAGGGGCGAAGACTACTCGCTCTTATTGAAGAATCTCCGTACTATTCTGATGACGACGGTCTTACTTGGAGAGCTGCGGAAAGCCCAGAAATTAGAAACCACCTCTTAGGAGACATTAAACATACCGTTGTCTTAGAAGATAATCTAAAAACTATTTTTTTGGTATCCAGAAAAGATTATCTATCAAGTTTAGAATTATACAAATCAACTGATAAGGGGGAATCCTATATTGCTATTCATACCTTTCAAACTAATGACTTTCGCGATATTAAGATCTGCAAGCCACATCATAGTAATGACGTTTATTTAATAGAAAGAGGAAGCTCAACAAAGCTCTCTCGAATTAACACTACTACCAATGAATTGGAGCTATTAAGTACCTCAACTGAAATGATTTTTGATGGAGAACGCGCTAATCTAACGGGCACAACTATTAATGGTTCGACCACTATTTTTTATGCTTACACCAAAGATAAAAAGGTCTTCAGAACTACCGATTTTGGTCAAAATTGGGAATTACGCGGTACTTTGGATGCTTCTCCGTGGGAGGTAGGAATATATGTTTCTCCTTCTAACCCCCGATGTTCTGTTCAGTGGTGCTACGGAATGTCACAAAAGCCTTGATGGTGGTCAAACTTGGACTTTGGTCAATAAATGGCGAGAATATTCTGGTGATGTGGAAGGTAAACTGCACGCCGATATGATGTACTTCAATGAGTTTGAAACGGCAGATGGCACTCCATTTTTATTGGTTAGCAATCATGGTGGCTTGAATATTTCCTACAATAACTTAACGACCTTACAGAATATAGGCTTAGCAGGTTTGAATGTGAGTCAATACTACTCTGTCAAAAGTTCACCTAATAATCCTGATGTTGTTTTTGCGGGTTCGCAAGATCAAGGTCTTCAAGTCGGTACTGTTTCTGACGACAGCCCAACTGATATGAGACAAATGATTGGAGGAGATATTGGACAAGTTGTATTTTCCAACAGTGGTCGAGATTTGTGGGCTTCTTTTCCTGGTACTCCTGATGGGGGATGGATTTATTACTCTAAAAATGCAAATACTCAGTCGAGGTGGACAGGGGTATATCGCGCAGAATCTGAAGATAGGAGTATCTGGTTAACACCCTTAATGGAGAGTCCTAATCCCTCGGAGAATGCAATTTATATGGCAGGCGGGAATATTAATGGTGGACCAGGCGCTCATATGATAAAACTTAGAGCAAGTTCAACCAGTAATATTAGCGCTACGCAACTAGATTTTGATTTTCATACCCACTCTGACGGCGGAAAAATATCAGCGATGGAATACTCTTCAGTCAATACGGAAAAATTCTATGTCGCTACTACCAATGGGCGCTTTTTTTGTTCTAAAGATTCTGGTGAAACCTGGGAACAAAGCAGCGATTTGGTTCCTGTAGCATCTTGGATATATGGACAAAGTATTTATGCTTCAAAACGAAATCCTAACTTGGTCTGGTTCGGTGGCAGTGGTTACTCTAACCCTCCTATTTGGATATCTTCTGATGGAGGACAAACCTTCATCCCAATGAATGAAGGTTTACCACCAACTTTGGTTTATGAAATCATTGGTAACACGGAGGAAACCATGCTATTTGCAGCTACTGAAGCAGGGCCTTTCGTTTATATATTAGAAGAAGAACGATGGTTCGATCTATCGGGAATTTGTGCACCAGCACAAACTTATTTTTCAGTTGAATACATTGAAAGTCAGGAAATTGTACGTTTTGGAACTTATGGTCGTGGAGTTTGGGATTTTGAAATTGAGAATTTTATCAGTCCTACAGTCCCTCAATTTTCTGACCGTAACATTGCAGTTTATCCCAATCCTTCCAATGGCATTTTTAGTATCGAAATGAATGATTTTTCAAAAAAAATCAATGAGGTCTCCATTTATGATATTTCAGGACGCTTGTTTGAAGTCATTCCAATAAAAACTAATAGAGGCAAAGTTCGAGAACAATTAGATTTGACCAGTTATGCAGCAGGTGTTTACTTTTTGAAAGTGGAAGTAGATGGAAGGGTTTTGAGCGAGAAATTGGTGAAGATGGAATAGTTCATTCCATTTTCTTTCCTTTCTACTCTCCTGCAAAATTCTACGAAGCATTTCGCGCTATTTCATGTGGTGTATGTCCATGAGCATTTGTAATGAGAAATGACTAATTTTCCTTATTTCTGACGAGTAATTTAAGGGTTGCCTTGAAGAGCGTATGGGTGAACTTTATTTTTCAGGAGTAGGTAATAAATAAGAAACCCAAAGGAGTGGTTTTAATTTGTTCTTATTCAAGGCGTGAAAAACGGAGTCCGTACAGATGAGTATTTTCGCAACGCAGAAGAAGGGCAAAATAAAGCAGCAGAATGGGTAGAGCTTGCCCGCATGGGTTATAATTTTACCTACTTCCTTAATTCTTTACAAAGAGAACAAACTACACATTTCTTACTCCTTAGTAGTGTAGGTTCGTGAATTTTCGTAAAGTGAAGTGCTTGATTTTGTTGGAAGATGCTGGATGAACTAATCTAGCAGTTCAATCAAAAATTACTAAACTCCAACGCTTCCAAAGGACAAAGTCGAATGGTCGGAATTGCCTGATTTGAGTTAGATTCAGTAGGTAAGAGTTCAAATTTTTTACTTTTTCGAGCATAAACTTGTCCCGTTTCTCGGTCTTGGGCTGTGACAGTTAAAAGCTCCCCTTCCTTAATATTTGTAGTCACGATTTGATAGGTATCCCCTTGTATAAACTGTTCTTTACGATCGTTACCTGCAATGAACGTAAAGAGAACATCCACGGCAGCTGTCCCGCAAATCTTATTTTTTGGAGCAACATGACCTGTATGATTCCAAACTAAAAACAATTGTCCCTGTCCTCTAGGAACAGCATCGGGTATTTCTGATGATTCGCAGGCAGTAGAATACAGAAAGATCATAGCAATGATCAGACAACAAGTAAGAGATCGCATAATTTAGGATTTTAAGTTCTGGAACGGTCAAATTTAGTGTAATTCTTTGCCTTTTACAATCTTGTGTTATAATTGTTAGAGGATTTTGTTTTTGTTATAGATGCTAGGAAAGAGACTTACCGATTTATAAAATCTTATGAATGCATTTTATTGGAAGACAGTGAGTGAACGGGAATAGCATTGCAATGTGGACACTGTACTCCATCCGCCCAGCGAACTTCCCGTAGAAGTTCATAACATGATTCCTCTGCTATTAAATTCAGTATATTGATCTGCATTTTTATCCGAAAGATTTTTCTCTCAATCCTCCCAATCGTTAATATGAGCCTAAATCTTTTCATTTGTTTTTTTTTGGATGGAAAGAAGTATTGAAAACAAGAAGAAAAAATCAATTTTCTTTCTTGTTTTCAATGATTTGCAACACTCTGCTGAAGTTTTAATGTGAAATTAAGCACTTACTCTTGATAATAGCTTTGAATAAGTTTACAAAGCCTCTGCCGAGCGATGTGCAAACGACTCTTTACAGTGCCTAGTGGAATTTTCATCTTCATAGCAATTTCCTGATAATCATATCCTTTATGATACAACAGAAAAGGTATGCGATATTTCTCATCCACTTGTCCGAGAATATCTGACAATTCTTCCATCATCAGATTAGATTCGCAATCGTTGCTAACTGCTTGATTTTTTGCTTCCTGTGCGTGATCTTCTAACGCACCCGTCACCGTTCTGCGTCTTCGTATGGTGCGATAGTTGTTGATGAAAGTGTTTCGCATAATAGTTGTAATCCATGCCTTGAAATTTGTTCCTATTCTGAATTCTTTGCGATTGGAAAAAGCACGCATCGCTGTTTCTTGTAGCAAATCATCCGCATCGGCTTTACTTCGCGTCAGTTGGATAGCAAAGGCGTACAATCGTTGCTCCAGACTCTGATAAGCACTCAAAAATTCGTGATTGTTCATGGAAATTGTTTTACACTAGGTGATCAAAAATAGTGTTGGTTTTGAGAATAGATTTCAAATGTAGCGGCAATGAGTGTAAGTTGAAAGTCCAATTGAGTAGGTCGCCTATTGTGTTGAGTGTATCGCAATGTGGTAAGATACTTTCCAAAAATGAATAGATTTTCATTCAAAAACAGCTTTTTGGGTTAGAAAAACGCGCTTTTTCACTTACAAAGCGATTAGATTTCAAGAAAATATGAAGAAGCAGCTATCTTTGCCCGAAAGAGAAATAATGGAATGAAGCATTGGGCTAAAAGAGTACCCTTCTCAAGTAGATCATCAATTTATGGGATTGCTAAGCCCGCCGTAATTTCTCCTCGGTAATCTCTTTGAGCTTTACCGATCAAAAATTACTGAATTGATTGTTCTGTACCTTCTTTATTTTTATCAATACTTCAGCCTCTCAATCCTTAATTATGAAAGTAAAAGTTTGCGGACTTCGAGACGAGGAAAATATAAAACGATTGCAACAACTGCCGATAGATATGATGGGCTTTATCTTTTACAAGGATTCTCCTAGAAATATGAGTGATCGGGCGGAGTTGAAAGCACTCTTAGCAGATGAAAATTGGAATCCAGATATTAAAAAAGTTGGTGTTTTTGTGAATGCGCAAATTCATGATGTGCTGCATGAGGTACACGATTTTCATTTGGATTATGTACAATTGCACGGCAGCGAAAGTCTTGAATATTGTCAAGAATTGAATACACTTTGGAGCATCAGTAGTGTACGCCAAGCCAAAATCATCAAAGCCTTTTCTATTGAAGATGCAGATGATTTTCAAGAAGTACGACGCTACGAATCGCATTGTGCGTTTTTTCTTTTTGATACTAAAGGCAAAAATCCAGGTGGCAATGGAATTCATTTTGATTGGCAATTGTTAGAAAATTATCGTGGCATCACACCTTTTTTACTCAGTGGTGGCATATCAGAGGAGGACGTGAACGACCTTCGCAATTTGCAAATTCCACAAATCTACGGTGTGGATGTAAACAGTAAATTTGAGACTGAACCAGGGCAAAAAGACGTCAAGAGATTGGAGCAGTTTGTGAAGCTCTTGAATGCCTAATTTTGTGAAGACAGAGGATAGTCCGTTTTACCACCAGATCGCCTTTGGCTGTCAGAATGACACCTTCTGACAATCGAAGATAATCTGACTGCGAGCAGTCTAGCTTCTAAAAAAATAAACTATGCTTACGACTATAAACGCTCCCGAGACAAAAGAAAACTACGCCGTTAATCAACATGGCTATTACGGCGAATTTGGTGGTGCTTTCATTCCTGAAATGCTGCATCCAAATGTGGAAGAGTTGCGCCGCAGCTATTTGCAAATCATGCAAGAACCTGATTTTGAGAAAGAGTTTCGCTACTTACTGAAAGACTATGTAGGTCGCCCAACGCCTCTGTACTTCGCCAAGCGACTTTCCGAGCATTACAACGCCAAAATTTACCTCAAAAGAGAAGATTTATGCCACACAGGAGCGCATAAAGTCAACAACACTATTGGTCAGATCTTGATGGCAAAACGCTTGAATAAAAAGCGCATCATTGCCGAAACGGGCGCTGGACAGCACGGTGTCGCCACGGCAACGGTTTGTGCCTTGATGGGTATTGAATGTATCGTTTATATGGGCGCAGTGGACATCGAACGTCAAGCACCAAATGTAGCAAGAATGAAGATGCTCGGTGCAGAAGTGCGCCCTGCCACCAGCGGCAGCCAAACGCTCAAAGATGCCACCAACGAAGCCATCCGCGATTGGATCAACAATCCAGAAGACACCCATTATATTATTGGTTCAGTAGTTGGTCCGCATCCTTATCCAGATATGGTGGCGCGTTTTCAATCGGTCATTAGTGAAGAAATAAAATGGCAACTGGAAGAACAAGAAGGACGCAAAAATCCAGATGCGGTTATTGCTTGTGTGGGTGGTGGTAGTAATGCAGCAGGCGCGTTTTATCATTATTTGAATGAAGGAAAAGTGCGTTTGATAGCCGTAGAAGCCGCAGGTTTGGGTGTACATACAGGCGAATCCGCCGCCACGAGTGTCCTTGGCACAAAAGGCATCATCCATGGCAGCCGAACGCTCTTAATGCAAACCGATGATGGACAGATCATAGAACCGTATAGCATCTCCGCAGGTTTGGACTATCCAGGAATTGGACCTCTGCACGCCCATCTCATTTCTACCAAACGCGCCGAAGCCATCAGCATCACCGATGAAGAAGCGATGGAAGCTGCTTACTTTTTATCCCGCATTGAAGGCATTATTCCAGCACTAGAGACGGCGCACGCCTTTGCCGCTTTTAAGTATATGGAATACAAAGAGGACGATGTGATTGTCGTGAATCTTTCGGGTCGAGGAGATAAAGATTTGGCGACTTTCGTGAAGGGGTTGGAGCGGTTTGGGAAGTGAGTACCAGTAATTATTGGAGCAGTAATATGTTTTTATTATTGCTCCAATCACTACTGAACTTCAATCAATTTTCTACCTGATAAGTCGTCATTCCAAACAAAGGCTTTCCATCTCTCCGCAAACCTTGTGCAACAACGAGAAAGGTCCCCAATTGATCGGAAGTAGTGAAGCTCACTTTCGTTCTTCCTGTTTCGTCTGTAATGAGGTGAGGATTCCAATGAATAGTAGTACGCAAGTCAGGTCGGTTTTGATTGCCTAGTACATTAGGGTCAAAAACGGCAAATTCGCGGGACTTATGGAATCCAAAAACGGAAGCATTGATAATACCCAGCCCTCTGTTCCGATCTCTGCTCATTCCTCCTTTCCGAGTGTAAATTAAGATGATACCATTTGCTCCTCGTACTCCATAAATGGAAGCTTCTGCTCCTTTTAGTACATCAATAAATTCTACATCTTGGGGCATTATAGCGTTGAAAACGAAATCTTCGGTTACTTGAGAACCATTTACAATATAGGTTGGTGCAGTGCCAGATAAAAAACTAGAAGGACCTCTAATTTGTATACTATTTCCAGTTACTTGTATACCTGGAACACGGAAAAAAAGCTGACGCATCGTAGTAGCAGTAGAAGCTCCAGTGGTAGAGTCAATCACCATTCTAAAACTGGGTTCTCCGTATAAATAAGCCCTTTCATTTCGCTCTTTATCTGCTTCGGAAATACGTTCTGCAGTGATACTTACTGCGTCTAATTCTACAGTTAAAGAATCGTAATTGCGAGCAGTGATAAGCATTTTCTGGCTGAGTTCTTCGTAGGATTGAGCAACTTGAGCAGCTTTATCCTGTTGCCAAATTGGCATGGGAATTTCTGGTGATTGATGGCGTTCTTTTAGAGTAAGCATAACGCCAGCATTGTCTTCTATGTTAATTTTATCCCGATTTTTCTTGCCAGTTCTGAATCTTCCTTGCACAATGAAATTCGTCGTATCAAACAACAAGTAAGGACCAAAAGAAAAATAGCCTTCTTCGTCTGTGAGGCTTTCCTCAAAGATGTTGTCCTCCATTTGAGTCAGAAAAACTTTGCCAGGACGCGCTTGTCTATCATTGTCAATTTTCGTCATTCTGCCTTCTAGGAACAGTCCCCTTTCAAGCTCGAAAGAGGGCTTGAAATTCTTCTTGTTCAAAATGGTTTCCCATCGGAAGCGTCGCCAGCCTCGCGTCATCAAAAACTGATCTATCAAATAATCTCTCGCCTTAGTTTTTTCAGAAAAAAGCAGTGCTGCCGCATTTGGAATGTATTGGTCGATATCACTATTGAGCAAAAACCAGGCGCAGATGTTGTTTTCCACTACGCCAGTACTAGAAGCACTAGGAATAATGCTCAAGCTGAGATCAGCTATACCTAGACTATCCACAAATACTTTATTGCTAGGAGCTTGTAAGCTCAAATTTACCTCTTGTCGTAAGCTGATTTCCTGAGCATCCAAATTCATTTTTATCTGCATCTCTTCCATATCAGGAGCAACAAAAAATAGGCGTTCTGCTACAGCTTGCTTTTGCGCATTAAAAAGTGTGACAACAAAAATACCAGGGGTTAGATCACTTTTTGGAATATTGATGACGGTAGCTTTTTCAGACAAATCTAATACCTTTTCAAAGAAAAAAGCTCCCCTTTGATGAATCAATAGATGTGCATCTCTCAGTCCTTTTCCTAGATTAGTCTGTATCGCCAATTGCATTGCAGTTTTCATCTGACGAACATTTAAGGTATATCCTTCCCGAAGACTTCGTGGCAAGTCAAAACGCGCTCCACTTTTAAGAACAGCCTGATAAGTTTCATTAGTTTTTGGTGTGAAGGTAAACTGTCCCATACCTTCTTTTCCTGTTTTGAAGAAGGCTAGGGTTTCTCCTGCTTTACTTTTGATTTGTCCTTCCGCGAGCATAGGTGTATTGCTCGCATTTTCTGCCACCATCGCCATTTTGCAGGGCAATCCTGTGATGCAATCGCCGCCCTCTGGAAAAAATCGGAGCTTGATTTCTGAATCGGTACTACCTCTTTCCATTTTTGTAGAAGCAAGCGTCTCCTTTTTCAGTCCTTTAACGATTCGGATGGTTTTTCTAAAAATAGTAGTTTCTCCGCTATTGCGTTGATAATTAGTGTAAGCGAGTAACTGGTAATCTCCTGCTGCCAATTCCCCTGACAAGTCTATCGTTGCAGAAGCATGTCCTTTTGGGGCGAATACCTTCAAACTCTTGACCAATTCTTTATTGGTATCCAATAGCTCTACTCTTGCAAAAACACTAAATGCACCTGGACGATGTGTTTGTCCATCTGCCAGATAAAGGGTCATCCAAATTGTTTCACCTGCGGCATAAATATTTTTGTCGGTATGCAGAAATACTTTTTCGGGTAAGTAGTCTTTTCGATATTGGTCAAGTTGTTTAGCAATAGAAGTTTGTCCAAAAATGGAGCTGATGGAGCAGAGCAAAATGAAGGACAGTAGGTATCTCATGGCAAGATTTGTTTGGTAAATAAAATGACCATGTCCATTAAACAAATCGAATGGTTAAGGGTTTTACGTCGCTCCTTGTCATAAGATTTCTTCGTAGCGCGCAATTTCTGTCTGCAAATGTTCTGTTTACATCAACACACCCAAAGATGAAGAAAGTTCACATTGCTCACTTCGATGAGGACACTAAATATAACACTTTTATATTTGCTCTTTTCCCTTTCATTACATCCCCAACACCATAACCACAATAAAAAACAACTAACTTTGCAAGAAATTAATGGCTTGAGTTTCTCAGGTGGAATTTGATGGGGCAACCTATTTATAAACAAGCATACATGAAACCACTCATCATTGGTATAATTGGAGGAAGTGGCTCGGGAAAAACGAGTTTGATTGATAGAATTCGCAATGAATTTTCGGATAAAGACATTTGTGTAGTTTCACAAGACAACTATTACTTACCCATAGAGTTACAAGCAAGAGATAAAAATGGTATTGAAAATTTTGACCTTCCTTCTTCTTTCGACCACGAGGGTTTTTATGATGATCTCTCCCAATTGATACAAGGTAAAAGTTTGACGCGAGATGAATACATTTTTAATGACCCAACTGCCAAACCCAACCAAATTACTTATCGCTCTGCACCTATCCTGATCTTGGAAGGACTCTTCATTTTCCATGTCAAAAAAGTCCGTGAACTGATAGATTTGAAGATTTTCGTTCACGCGAAAGATGAATACAAAATAATTCGTCGTATTATTCGAGATCAAATGGAACGCAACTATCCAATTGATGATGTGCTCTATCGCTACCAGCACCATGTCATGCCGAATTTTGAACAATACATCAAACCTTACATTGATACGGTAGATTTGGTGGTCAACAACAATGATACTTTTGAACAAGCGTTTAAGGTCTTGAAAGGATTCCTTTGCAACTATCTCAACGAACGGGCAGTATAAAATATATGATTAGCTTATACAACAATCACCGATGCGTATCTTATTTATACTCATGCTTTTCTTCTCCTTTGCGAGCGACTTATGTGGTCAATTCAAAGGGTATTGGGGAATAGCAGGAGGAACGATTGGCGGTTCTTACAGAAATGACAAAGTTGATAACTTCACAGATATTCAGCTTAATTTTTTCGTTGGTAAATTTCTATCCGAAGACTTTCTGATTGGAGGTGGTTTGCGTTTGGGTACTACCATTCGACAAAATATTGCGATGCCCAAAGACCGCTTCTCCTCTTCCGAAACCGGTGTTACAACTTTTACTAGGTATTATTTACAAGAATCAGAGCGTTCTGCATTGTACGTTCGATCAAGTATTTCTTTTTCCAAAATTTTTAATACTAAAGATGTAATCGGTCTAGGCAGCCCTGGCGAGCCTTTTGATTATTTTAGAGTTGGTTCAGGATTGGGGATTAGTTTCTTTGTCAACAATAATATCGCAATCAATGGAGAAATAGATGTAAGTTTATTAGAACGCTTACGCTCTTTAGATGTCGCATTTTCTGAAAATTTCAAGCCACAATTAAGCCTTGGGCTTCAATTCTTTTCTAACGATTATGACCCTAAAAGCCGAAAGAAAAAGAGCAAAAAAGATAAATTCAAGGCACTAGGCGTAGATACTTGGAATATCGGCGGAACTTTTGAACTTCAAAATAGACTAATCGGAAATAAACGCTTTTCCCTTGCACCTTCCATTTCTTATTTTACAACTAGAAATCTTGGACTTGGAATACAGTTCAATGGAACTTATGAGCTGGGTATTACTGATAGCCGCATCGAAATCAATCCTTTCTTGCGCTACTATTTGCCGATGCCGCGTGGCTATTCTTTTCTGGAAGGTGGAGGCGGATTAGGTGTCAATAAATTTGAAACCCCTAATGGTCCGACACCAGTACAACTAGACTCAGACCTTTTCCTAGAAGGAAAAATTGGTTTAGGTTTATTTATGTCTAAATATACCGCACTTCACGGTGGCATACGAATGCAGTATCTGATGCCTTATGTAGCAGAAGAAATTATTGCTGAAGATGCTTTTTTTGATGTTGGTGTCGAGATTGGTATCGAATACTTCTTTGCACCCAGAATAATTAGTAAAATTAAGTTATTTGAAAAATAATGAGCATACAATAAAATTCCTTTTTCATATGCTCATTATTTTAATTAGGCACTCACTCTAACTCGCTCCATACGATAAAATTCTCTGAAAGAAATCATACGATTGCTTTGTTCATCCCAGAGCTTGTGGAACATCATTTTTAGACTATCTCTAAAAGTCAGGATTGTCGTATATTTCTGTAAAATTGGGTTTTCTTTTGCACATTTTGCCAATTGATAATTAGGAATACGAGAATTCAAGTGATGAATGTGATGGAAACCAATATTTCCTGTCAACCACTGGAACAGGCGTGGCAATTTGTAGTAGCTACTTCCTTTGATCGCTGCCAATACATAATCCCAATTATCTTTCCAGCGCATATAACCTTCTTCGTGCTGATGTTGCACATAGAAGAACCAAAAAGAAACCACACCGAAGAACCAAATGATAGGGATTTGAATCATCAAAAAGGCTTTCCAACCAATCAGAAAACCAAGAATGATGTACACTGCCAACATAGCTGTATTATTAATGAGTTGCTTTTGCGTCACATTTTTCCACCCCTGAAAATTGATACTAGGGTAACGCAACATAACGCCCATATAAATCATAGGAACGATAAAAAATAGGACGATTGGATTTCTAAAAATTCGGTATTTGAATCTTCCCCAAAGAGAAAGTTCTCGGAATTCTTCTACGGTTAGAAAATTGATGTCGCCAATATCTCGAAAATCCAATTGCCCAACATGACCATGATGGAAACTATGCACGCGCGACCAGTAATTGTAGGGAATGGAGCTAAAAAAACTGCAAATGAAGCCAACTGCATTGTTCCAACTGGTTTTTTTGAAAAAAGATTGATGACCGCAGTCGTGTTGGATAATAAAAATACGAACGAGGAAGAAGCAATTAATTGCTGCCAATCCAAGCGTAATCCAATAAGACCAACTCAAAGAAAAGTACATCAATACCCAAAGTCCAAGAAAAGGCAGAAAGGAATTGACGAGTTGTACGACTGCTTTTTTCGTGCTAGGTTTTTGATATTTTTTTACAATACTTTTCCAATTTTTTAGGGCTTCTTTAATTTCTCCATCTAAGTCTTGAATGACTTGTTTAGTGTTCTTTACCATCGTATAATTTAACTTTTGAGCATAATGAATTGCTTGGTACTTGTGCTTTAGGACAAACACAAAAATCAAGCGTTTACTGGTCATCGGAAAAATAGAATTGATAGATATTTCTTGAGAGGAGTATTTGAAGGTTATTATGCTTTTTTGAAATGCCACGCGAAGTAAAGAAATCTTAGACAGAAAAAGTTGTTCCAATTACGATATATTTTGAAGATATTACGATTTTCATACATTACTCAATCACAGTAAGCATAATGAAATCTATCCATAGATTGTCTATTCAATATCAAAGCGAATTGCTAAAAACAGTACTTCCTTTTTGGGAAAAAAATTCCAAAGACGAGCTTCATGGAGGCTACTTTACTTGCCTCTTACCAAATGGGCAAGCCTTTGATAGAGACAAATTCGTGTGGTTACAGGCAAGGCAAATTTGGACGTTTTCTATGCTCTATAATCGTTTAGAACAGCGCAAGAATTGGTTAGCTTTTGCAATTCATGGAGCAAATTTCCTGGAGCAATACGGACGCGATGAAGCAGGAAATTGGTACTTTTCTCTGACTCAAGAAGGCAAACCACTCATTCAACCTTACAATATCTTTTCCGATTGTTTTGCGACCATGGCTTTTGGGCAATTGTATCAAGCAACACAGCAAGAAGAGTATGCTGAAATCGCTAAAGCTACTTTTCAAAATATCCTTCAGCGACAAGCTAATCCAAAAGGGAAATACGACAAATCTGTTCCTGAAATCCGTCCTTTGAAGAACTTTGCCTTGCCAATGATTCTTTGCAATCTTTGCTTAGAAATCGAAGATTTGTTGGAGGCGGATTTAGTAGAAAAAACTATTCAAAATTGCATTCGCGAAGTAATGAACGTCTTTTATGATGAAGAGCGAGGCATCATTTTAGAAAACGTAACCCCCGAAGGTAACTTTTCAGATACTTTTGATGGACGTTTGCTCAACCCAGGTCACGCCATAGAAGCGATGTGGTTTGTAATGGATTTGGGAAAACGCTTAGATGATCAGGAACTCATTCAGCAAGCGGTTAATCGCTGCTTAAAAATGCTTGAATTAGGTTGGGACGAAAAATACGAAGGCATTTTCTATTTCTTAGATGCTAAAGGGCTTCCACCTCAACAACTGGAATGGGATCAAAAATTGTGGTGGGTGCATTTAGAGACGCTTATTGCTTTGCTCAAAGGTTATCAATTAACTGGAAATGAGACTTGTTGGCAATGGTTTGAGCGAGTCCATGATTACACTTGGACTCATTTTCGAGATGAAGAACATGGCGGCGAATGGTTTGGCTATTTGAATCGTCGTGGTGAACGTTTATTGAATTTGAAAGCTGGAAAATGGAAAGGTTGTTTTCATGTGCCGAGAGCGTTGTTTCAGTGTTATCAAGTGCTGGAAGCTATTGGATAGTTTTCAATACAATAATTGTTTGGTCGCAAGCGTAGAATTTTTCAATGATAGTTTCAAAGAGCAACTTATTTTGGAATTGGATGGACATCGAGCCCATCCAATTCCATCGAGGTTTCTAAAGGATAAAAAATGGCTAAATAGCCATTTTTTATCCTTTAGAAACCTCGATCAACTCATGGCGGTTCGATGCCGCCATGAGTTGAAATGAGCAGAGATTAAAGTTTCTACCTCTTATTATTTTTGATAAAAGTGCAATTTGGAGCACACGTGTAATACATATCTAATTGACTAATTACATTTTAATTTCATACATTTGAGACAGCCTAGTTCTTCAATTTCATCATCATTCCATCGACTTATTATTTACTATGCTACAACATTTCCAAGCTAATGTCATTCTTCGCGTTCTCGTGCTGCTTCTGCTCGTCGGAGGCATAATGGCTGGTGTGTTCTACAACTATCTTTTGCTGGCATTGGTACTTGGAATTGCATTGATCGTTGCAGTGAGTAATTTGATTCAATACCTTAATCAAACCAACCGAGATTTGGCGAATTTCTTCAATGCCGTGAAGTATGATGATTTTACGACCAATACTACTTCGGTGCGCAAAGGAGGAAATTATGATGCTGTTTACGAAGGCTTCAATTTGGTCAATCGAAAGTTTCAGGATATTCGAGCGGAAAAAGAGGCGAATCATCAATTCTTGCAAACTTTAGTGCAACACGTAGATGTCGGATTACTTTGTGTAGATGGAAATGGCGAAGTAATTTTAATGAATAAAGCCCTGCAAAAACTACTGCGAAAATCGTACCTTATCAATCTCAAATCGCTTCGAAAAATAGATGAGCAACTTTGGAATACAGTCAGCGAACTAGAGTCAGGAGGGCGTGAATTATTGAAAGTAAATATTCAAAATAACCTACTACAACTTTCTATTCAAGCAGCAGATATTATGCTCCAAAAAGAGCCGTATCGTTTGATTTCTTTTCAAGATATCCAGAATGAATTGGAAGCGCAGGAATTGATGGCTTGGCAAAAATTGATTCGCATTTTAACGCATGAAATTATGAATTCTGTTGCGCCGATTAGTTCCTTGAGTTCAACGATTAATGGAATGTTGAGTAGGGAAGGAGGGGTGAGTGAGCAGCAATTTGAGCAGATCAAAAAATCTATGGCGGTGATTGAAAGACGCAGCGAAGGTTTACTAGATTTTACAGAAACCTATCGAACGCTCACACGCATTCCACCGCCTAATTTCCAAATCTTAAGTGCAGCGACCTTATTGGAAGGTGTAGAAACCTTGATGACGTTAGATTTTCAGAAATACAATATTCTATTTAGAAAAGAACTGCCCAAGGAAAATCTACAATTCAAAGGCGATCCGCACTTGCTGGAACAAGTCATCATTAATCTCGTCAAAAATGCAATTGACGCTGTCAAGTCTGTAGAAAAGCCGACTATTAAAGCTGCTGCTTTTGCAGGTAGTGAAGGTAAAATTTGTCTGCAAATCATGGATAATGGCGAGGGCATTCCCGATGATAAAATGGAACAGATTTTTGTGCCTTTTTTCACTACAAAAGATACAGGTTCGGGCATTGGACTTAGCCTCTCTCGACAAATTATCCGAATGCACAAAGGAACGTTGGAGTTACACTCTGTGGAAGGAGAAGGAACTTCAGTGACGATTCTAATTTAAGCAAATCGCTCTGCCAAAATCAATTCCTTCGTGCCATACGAATAACTATAAAATCCTTCGCCCGATTTCTTTCCTAATTTTCCTGCAGTTACCATATTCACTAACAATGGACAAGGCGCGTATTTTGGATTGCCAAAACCGTCTTGCAAAACGCGAAGAATAGACAAACAGACATCCAAACCAATGAAATCTGCCAATTGCAACGGTCCCATTGGATGCGCCATGCCCAATTTCATTACCGTATCAATTTCCGATACGCCAGCTACGCCCTCGTACAAAGAATAAATCGCCTCATTAATCATCGGCATCAAAATGCGATTGGCAATGAAACCTGGATAGTCATTGACTTCTACGGGCACTTTTCCTAGTGTTTTGGAAAGCTCCATAACGGAATTAGTCACTTCATCCGAAGTCGCATAGCCGCGGATAACTTCTACCAATTTCATAATTGGCACGGGATTCATGAAATGCATTCCGATGACTTTATCGGGGCGTTGAGTTACTGCTGCGATTTTGGTGATGGAAATCGAGGAAGTATTAGTGGCTAAGATTGCATTTTCGTTGGCAAATTGGTCAAGTTGCTGAAAAATTTTGAGTTTCAAATCTATATTCTCTGTTGCGGCTTCCACTATTAAGTCTGCTTGTGCTACGCCTTCTTTCAAAGAAGTAAAATCGTGAATATTAGAAAGGGTAAGTGCTTTATCGGCTTCGCTTATTTTTTCTTTTTTGACCAAGCGATCCAAGTTTCGATCAATTGTTTTTCGAGCTTTATCTAAAGCTGCTTGAGAAACATCCACCAAATTCACTGCAAAACCCGTTTGCGCAAAAACGTGTGCAATTCCATTTCCCATCGTTCCTGCTCCAATGACGCTTATTTTTTTCATAAAAAGTGCTTCGTATTAAGTTTTAAGATATGCCTCATAACCCAAATGGATAGACTTGAATTTTGTTCTTGCAAAAATACAGTTTTCATATACTTCTGTAGACTCATATGACCGATTTCACATATAAAAATATTCTATTTGTTAAATCTATTTTCAAGGGTTTTTGCCCAAAATAAAATGAAATTATCAAAAGTACGTTATCTTTGATAGTACCTGATTTGAGGTAGTAGCAGAAATTGCTAATTCTGACTAAGTATTTAGCAATGTCACTATACCTGAAAATTGAGTATTTTTTATCCAATAAAGTACAAGTAACGCTTTAAAAAATCAAAGCATCGAGAACCGATACCTAAACTTATGAGAAGCATATTTACTATGTTAGCTATGTCTCTGTTTTTCTCTTCTTTTGGGCAAAATAGAGAATTCACAATTTCCAATGAAGCGGTAGAAAAGCAACTTTTCCAAGAGCGAAGAGTCTTGCCTTATGCACCTGTGCGCGAAGCAGATATTATGTGGGAAAAGAAGGTTTGGCAAGTCATTGACACGCGCGAAAAGTTAAATCATCCGTTCCGCTATCCTATTCGTCCACTATTTGAGATACTGACGGATGCGATTAGTTGTGGAACAATGACTGCTTACAGTGCAGAAAATGATCGCTTTGAAACTCCTTTGAAGCGTCACGAAGTTTCCAAGCTACTTTTCCAAGCAGACACCTTTGAAGTCGTTGATCCAATGACTTACGAAGTGACCTACCAAATCTTAAAGAACGACATCAATCCAGAAGAAATCGTTCGCTATCGTATCAAAGAAGTTTGGTTTTTTGACTCGCGTACTTCGACTATGAAAACGCGTATTTTAGGCATTGCGCCCATTCGAGAAGTATTTCGAGAAGATGGTGTGATGAAATACGAGACGCCACTTTTCTGGATTTACTACCCACATTGTCGAGAAATTTTGGCGAAAGAGTCCGTGTTCAATTATGCCAACGACAACACAGCAATGAGTTGGGAAGACCTTTTTGAAATGCGATACTTTTCTAGCTATATCTACAAGGAATCTAATATTCGCGACGAACGCATTCAAGATTATTTGTCGGGAACGGATGTGCTAGTAGAGTCGAGTAAGATTAAGCAGGAGATTTTGAATTTTGAGCAGGATCTGTGGTCTTATTAATAATATTATTAAGCGTAGATGTACTGTTCTAAGTAAAATCTATTTTGATTATCTGAATTGAGGTAAGTAAGTATTTCTTTAGATGAAATATAGTCAAAAAGTACTTCCGATAAACTAATTCTAAGTTTCCCGAATAATTGCCTTTCTGTTATTTCATTTGGATTTACGATTGTCTTGCACTTAGGACAAGAAATTCCGTTTTCCAAAGTTTCAAAGTCAAGCGTAAGTTGATTATAGTTTTTGCCCTTCAGAGCATATTGAACAATCAACTGTTCTAGCTTTTCTGATAAATTGAATTCACAGTTGGGGCAATAACTATGTTGCAAATCTTCTTTAGCATAATCACTTAGAGAGGATTTCTCATTCAAATCCTCCAAATGAGAACTGTAGAAAAAGTAGTCCATATCTCCAAGAAACCAGATCAGTTCTCTGTACTCTATTTCGATTAGTCCTTGTAGCCATTTTTCGCCATACCATTCTCGGTTTTCTGTCTTAATACTTTTCAGAATTTTATGTTTCAATTCTTCAACCACTACTTTGATTTCTAAAAAATCAGTTTTTGTGATATTTGAAGTTGATAAAATGTAGAGGTTATTTGTTACGCTCATTTCATTGTAAGTATCTTACTCTGGCTCTGAAATTTCTTTTCTGAATATCTGCTCAGCAGATAGTTCAAAATTATCCAATACAGGAGCAGCACTACAAATTTTATCTCCTTTTCGGATAGACATGTTGTTCAATTCCTCACCTGTGTAGATATGAATTTCCTCATGTTTTGGGAAAATATGCCATACTACTTTGACGCCTGATTTGCGGTAGTCTTGCATTTTATCGTGTACTCTAGCAATAGCATCTGTTTTTGAAATTACTTCTATCACGAAAGTAGGCACTTCATACATTCCGTCCGCTAGGCGGTCAATTTGTCGATCAGTAAGCCAACAAACGTCGGGACGGCGATGATGCTTCCCAAAAAAGAGATCTGCTTCTGCGATAAGTTGTCCAGTTAACTTCTTCTCGAATTTTAGCTTAAAAAATAGCTCCTGTAAATTTCTTAAAATAAAAAGTTGTAGTTTATCCATAGAGTAAGGATTTCGTTCGACTATGCCATCGAGCCATTCGTATTCATAGCCGTCTTCTCTCTCCATATGATCACCTTGGAATTCCTCCCAACTCACTCGTATTTCTTCTATTTCAGGTGTAGAAGGAGGAGTTTGAGTTGCACTTGCTGTGGACATAGATTTTATGTTTTTTTGACTAAGATAAATCAAAAATAGATAAAAGGCAATTAAGTACTAAGACACCATAAGGGTTTTTCCTGTAAAAAAAATGATATGCTGTATTTGACTGACCTTATGGATTTTAGCTATGAAAACGTTCAAAATTCGTTAAAAACAAAATCGTGTTTGAGCGTAGCGAGTTTGATTTTGTTTAGGATTTTGGGCGTTTTCATAGCGTTAAAAAATCCATACAGTCTTGATTTTTTGTTTCTTTTTTATCAAGAAAAAAGAAAATCAATTGATAATCAGAGACTTAGGGGTGTGAAAATAGAGATTAATTTTTATAGGAAAACCCTAAAGACACCATTAACTTAACATTTTACGACGGCATCTTTTCGGTTTATACCGCGTTATTCTTTGCAGGAATAACTCGTTATTCCTGCAAAAAATGCCTTGTCTAAACTCAAAAATCTACTCGGTCAAAAAAGCTACTTAGTTATGTCCTAATACTTACTCATAACCCACAATCGGCTCTTTAGTATTTGAACTATTACTATACTCAGGATTTGCATTTCCCTGAAAGCGAACACGCAACTTATATTTATTTCCTAGAGATGCTACAACTGGTCCCATCATCGTATCCATCAAATCAGCGGCTTGCTGTCTAGCCTTAGAAAAAACATCGCTACTGATCGCATCTTGTCGAAAGGCTTCGGTGAGTGCTTCCATATCGCGATTGAGATCGTTACTTTTCACTTCTCGCATCCAACCAATGTCCATTTTATCTACTCTCGGATAGACTTCTAGCGAAAGAATTTCTGGTTGTGGTAAAGTGATGACTACTTCTCCTGATTTACTATTCACGTCTACACCAAAGGCTTTTTGCAAATCAAAACCAACTTTCAAATGACTCATAGCAGAGATTTCGATGTCTGAAGTCGAAACCGCATAACCTAGAACTTTAGTCTGCAAACTTCTCGTCAAGGCCTTCGTATCTTCCACTTCCATTGTCGCCAACTCTGCAATAGCGCGCTCGACACGTTGTTGAATCAAACCCTTGGAGCGCGTAAAGTCATCAATAGCAGCTTTCTCTTGCAACCGTTTAATCATCGGGCGCAAACCTTCTGTCAACGCAATACCACAAGGCGTTTCCACTCTGTTTCCTTTAACCGCAATCGCTCCTCCTTGCGTTTCCAAAACTGAGCCGAGTACCAAATTTACTAAGAAACAAGTGTATTTGGAAGCCACTTCATTCATGTATTCCACGGCGTCACCCGTTTCTGTTCCGTACCAAGATTTATAAGCCGTAGAAGTGGTATCTTTCAGCGTAATGAAGTCATTATAATACATTCCTTTAATGTATTCATGATGCTTGTCGTACTCTTTTTGCATATTGCGTTTGTCCACATCAGCAAGTCCCATTCGATTGGCAACATGATTTAATAAAGAGATGTTGAAATCATAAACTAGACTATTGAATTCGCGCTGATAGCGATTGGGATTAGTGAGAATCGCTAAGGCATTTTCATCGTCAATTTGACCTTGAAAATCTGCAGGTTTGTAGGTGAGGTGATACTCTTTCGGAATATTGGTGTAGTTTCTACCACCACTGCCTTCGCCACCGTAAAACTTTAGCAACAAATAACCTCCCAATCCTACTGCAAGGAGTACAAATACAATTTTTAGTAGTCCACCTGCTCTTCCTGGATTTGCCATGTTTTTTTGTTTAAATTTCTACAAATATACAACACAGAAATTCAGTGCTCGTTTTTGCGATCATAAATCTCTCAATTCCTTCGTAATTGTCTCTAATTCTAGTTGCAATGCTTTTGCATCTTGCAAAGAATTGCTGTCCAACATCTTAAGGGATAGTTCGTCTATAGTATTCAGATAGGTTTGTTCAAATTCCAAAGCGGTTTTTAGTTCCTCAAAATTAGCGATGTCCTCTTCGTTGCTTTCGCGCAGGCGTTTGAGCGTTTGTTGTTTTTCATTGATTTCTTTGGACAATTGAAAATTGTGGTGCAAGGATCGGAGCTTGAGCGTGCAACTTTCATAAAACTGCAACTTAGTATTACGCAAGTCCAGTTCATTTTGAAATTCTTGAATCAGGCGTTCGCTTTCTCTTTGTGTTTGCGGTGTGAGCTCTAAGGCACTTTGTAATTTAGTAGCTAGAGATGAAATGTTACTTTCGATTTCTGCGCGTTCTTTTTTGATGGTAGCGATCTGTTTTTTACAACAATCCAATTTTTCATGGATGCCAGATTCCATTTTATCCCTTGGATCGACACCTCTATTTTTGAGTTTCCATTGTTGTACTAAATAGAAAACCAAAACAACGATTCCTGTCACTGCTAAAATTAATAACAGCGGACGAATCAAATAAGGCATCACTCGAACGAGTAAAAAAATGCCAATTAGCCCGAAAAAGGCATAAAGCAATGTGTTATTGTTGTTTCTCATCTACAAAGTTTGTTAGTTGGTTTTGTGACATCAGTTCTATCTTCTTGAATTTATGATTTCATAACAAATTTGAAATAAAATTTGATCGTTATTCGAACTCGCGACTCCTTTTTGGCATTCTATTATTAGAAACCAGAAATTGGCTTTTCATTACCCAAAGTAGCTATTTCATAGTTGTTTACAAATTAAAAAAAATTAATTTGTGTTTGATATTTAGTCTCTAATCTTACTCAATGTTAAGGAAATGCTAAAAATATATGAATTAATGCTAAAAAATGAAAAAAAATATACCGCCATGCAACTTCTATGACTTATATTGCGTCTAATACTACAACAAACACAAAGTAATAAATTCCAAGCACAACCTAAAGAAGCAAATCAGTGAGAGTAAAGTTTCATACGTAATTTGGCTCCTACGCAAAGTAGGAGCTTTTTTTTGCTTTCTTCTGACCTTCTGCACCTTTCCACAACCTAACTTTGACTTCCTTGTTACAAAGCACACAAAACAATGTTGCTTTTTTGATTCTTTATTGAAGAGGAAAAAAGAAATTCACCAACTAATCTACATTGGTTCTGTGTACCGTCAACCGTAAAAAAAAAGCGATGAATTTATTCGGAAAAAAAGGCGTTTTGCTTGTTAATTTAGGAACTCCAGATTCTCCCAATACTGGAGATGTAAGAAAATACTTGAGAGAGTTTCTTTTGGATAGAAGAGTCATTGATTATCCTTGGTTGGCAAGGAATATCTTGGTGAGAGGTATCATTGCGCCTTTCCGTGCTGGAAAATCAGCAAAGCTTTACAAAGAATTGTGGACGGAAGATGGTTCCCCTTTAAAACATTATGGAGAAGTTTTAGCTGAAGGTGTGCAAGGACATTTAGGGGAAGAATATATGGTTGAACTAGCGATGCGCTATCAGAGTCCCTCTATTAAATCCTCTTTGAAAAAACTGATAGAAGCGGAAGTTTCTGAAATCATTGTGATGCCACTTTTCCCCCAGTATGCCTCTGCGACAACGGGCTCTGTACACGACGAAGTGATGCGCTTATTGCGCAAAGAAGATAGTATTCCCAATGTGCGCTTCATCAATTCCTATTATGATTATGAACCAATGATCGAAATTTTTGCAGAAAATGCAAGACAGTTCGATTTGGATAGCTACGATCATATTTTATTCAGCTATCACGGCTTACCTTCGCGTCAATTGAAGAAAGCAGATCGTTGCAATCACTGTAAACAGAGCGACGATTGTTGCCAGACCATTTCTATCAAAAATCAATTTTGTTACTCCGCACAATGTCACGCAACGACCAAAGCCTTAGTGGCTAATCTAGGACTAACAGAAGATCAATACACCACTTGTTTTCAAAGCCGTTTAGGTCCAGAAGAGTGGGCGAAACCTTACACAAGTGATGTCATTGAAGAGCAGGCCGAAAGAGGTGCGAAACGCTTGATCGTATTCAGTCCAGCCTTTGTAGCAGATTGTTTAGAAACGATAGTAGAAATTAGCACAGAATATCAAGAAGAATTCGAGGAAATGGGTGGCGAACACGTGGATTTGGTACCAAGTTTAAATGCCAACCCCAAATGGATAAAAGCAGTGGCAGATTTGATTTTGATGAATGATGTCAATAGAAAAATTCCGAAGAAAGAAGGGGTTAAAAATGGTGCATCCGTAAATGGAGTCAATGCACCAACGCACAACAAAGAGATAGCGAAAGATGTAAGTCTTTCATAAGTGAAAAATGAAATGATTCTAAATGTTTTTTTCGTTCTTTGTGATGATAGATAAATCTTTCATTTCATCATTTCACTAACTAGCTCATTCATTACACGTCTTGGACGCAAATCAAATCCTACAACAGCTCAAAAAAAAGGAATACCAACCGATCTATTTCCTACATGGTAATGAGTCCTATTTCATTGACCAAGTTTCAGATTATATAGAAGACCATGTGCTTTCTGAGGGTGAAAAGTCTTTCAATCAAACCATTTTTTATGGTAAAGAAGTGGACTCGAAGACGCTAATTGATACTTGTTATCGCTACCCGATGATGTCGCCTTATCAAGTCGTATTGCTCAAAGAAGCGCAAGAAATGCGTAACTTAAAAGCCTTGCAGCCTTATGTTGAAAAGCCAGTTGCAAGCACCATTTTAGTCATTTGTCATAAGCACAAAAAACTTAATCTTAACTCTGGTTTTGGAAAAGTATTGAAGAAACAAGCCACGATTTTGGATGCGAAAAAGATGTACGACAATCAAGTCGCTGCTTGGATACAAAACTATCTGAAAGGTAAAAGTTTAAACATTCAATCTGCGGCTGCGCAATTGGTAGCAGAATACTTAGGAACTGACCTCTCTAAAATTACAAATGCGCTAGAAAAACTCCTCATCAATTTGCCTGCCAAAAGTACCATCACCGATCAACATATCGAACAACATATTGGTATTAGCAAGGACTATAATATCTTTGAATTGCAGAAAGCTTTGGGTTTTCGAGATGTGCTAAAAGCTAATCGAATTGTCAATTATTTCATGGCAGATATTCGTCGTCACTCGCTGATTATGGTCGTGAGTTCGCTATACAATTATTTCAGCCGTATTTTGATGTTTCATAGTCTGGCGCAACGTTCAGAGCAAGAAATTTTGAAGACTCTGAAGTTGAGTTCGGCTTTCTTTTTGAGAGAATATCGACAATCGGCTCGTAATTATCCTTCGGCGAAAGTGAAAAGTGTGATTGGTATTTTAAAAGAATATGATTTGAAGTCGAAGGGCATTGATTTTAATAAAACGAATACGGGTGATGGGGAGTTGATGAAGGAAATGGTTTGGAAAATTTTGCACGTTTGATGGCACGCAGAGGGCGCGGAGTTCACAGAGATTTGATTAAAAGGGCTGAAAATTTTTAGAATTTTCAGCCCTTTTCAATATCAGTTCATCACGTTATAGTTTTCTATTTTTCTACCACAATAGAGTGTAAATCACTGCTAAAACCAACGTAATCGCAATAGCAGAAATATTGAAGAAAGAATCGGTTTTAAATAATCCCTTTTCGATAGTGATCGCTTTTGGGTCGTCCGCACGTTGTTCACTAAATAATACATAAGCAACAACAGCAGATAAACCTAAAATAACATAGCCAAACCACTTGCTCACTTCTGTGTCTTCAATCAAAATTTTGAAGCCCGAAGGAATCGAAATCAATAAAATTGAACCAAAAACCAATAGTTTGTAAGGAATATCCTTGCTTCCACCTGCTTTGCTGTTTTCCAGTAGCGAAACGCCTAACATTAAGCTAGAAAGCAATAGGAAACAGAAGCCCATACGATCTAAGAATGGCAATTCCGGGAAGAAGTATTTAAGCGCAAAAGATAGTGGAATAGATAAAATAACCACAGACATTGCGGCATTAGCAGAAGCACGTTTCCAGAACAAACCGAAGACGAAAACCACTAAAATGCCTGGTGCGATAAAGCCCGTAAATTCTTGAATGAATTGGAAGGCTTGATCTAAAGAACTCAATGCTGGAGCAACCAAAGCACCGATAATCAAAGCAGCACCCGCAGTGATGCGCCCCACAGAAACTAGACTCTTTTCTGACGCATTTTCATTGATAAGGGTCTTATAAATATCCAAAGTAAAAATTGTAGAAGTACTATTGACCATCGAACTGATGGAAGAACCAATTGCTGCAATCAAAGCAGCAAACGTTAGTCCTTTCAGCCCAATCGGAACGTAGTTTTTCAATACCCAAGGGAAGGCTTCGTCTGGCTTATCAATTTCGCCACCCAAGACGAAAACCGCAATACCTGGCAACACCGCAATCAAAGGCATCAAGAGTTTCAAAAAACCTGCAAATGCAACCCCTTTTTGTGCTTCATGGACGTTTTTTGCAGCCAAAGCACGCTGGATGATGTATTGATTTAATCCCCAATAGTATAAATTCGCAATCCAAAGTCCACCAATAAGAACTGCGATACCTGGCAAATCTCCGTAAGAAGGATTATCGCTACTCAAAATCATATCAAATTTTTCGGGTGCTTTTTCAAACATAGTCGAAAGTCCTGCAAAGAAACCACCATCCGCTCCTGCCACCGCTGAAACCACAAAGTAGGCAGCAAAAAGTCCACCTATTACGAGGACAACCGCTTGGATTACATCCGTCCAAACTACTGCTTTCAATCCTCCAAAAATGGAAAAAGTCGCTGAATATATCACCAATCCAACGATGGCGTAACCCATCGGAACACCAGTCAATGCTTCCGTTGCGAGTCCACCTAAATAGAATATAGAAGTAATATTAATGAAGACAAATAAAGCCACCCAGAAAAACGCCAATCCAATACGAACACCTTGATTGTAGCGCATTTCTAGGAATTGTGGCATCGAATAAATGCCTTTTTTAATGAAAACAGGAAGGAAGAATTTGGCAACAATGATGAGTGTGAATGCTGCCATTAATTCGTAAGCCGCGACTGCCATACCAGCAACATAACCCGTTCCATTCATACCTAAAATCTGCTCCGTAGAAATGTTAGAAGCGATGAGTGAGCCACCAACTGCCCACCAAGGCAAAGATTTACTGGCGAGGAAGTAGTCTTGTGAATTGACATTTTTTTCTCTATTGGCAATCCAAATACCGAATCCCATGATGCAGCAAATGTAGCCAATGAATATACCAATATCTATGCCTGAAAAATCCATGTTTATTTGTTCGTTTTGTTCTGAGTTTACAACTCTTACTCAAATTGCAAGCGTGAATATATAGATTTTGATGGATTTATTTTTCTTGGTGTAACTGATTAAGCTGCAAAATCAAGTTATGTAGCAAGGAAAAACACGGTTTAGTCAATTCCTCTAAGCGTTTAGATTAAAAACTATTATGAACTATGTAAAAATGATATGTCTATATGTGGTAAATAATTACCTCAATTTTTTGCAGAAAGGGCTTCGGTTAGACCCTCCCCAATCAAATTAAAGATGGCTACCGTGACGAAAATAGCAACGCCTGGAAAAACTGCCAACCACCAAGCAGAAATATTCCTCCTCGCAGCTTGGAGCATACTTCCCCAAGAAACGGTCTCGGAAGAAACACCAATGCCTAGAAAGGAAAGAGCCGCTTCCACCAAAATTGCACCAGCGATGCCAAAAGCAATGTTAATGAGTACAGGTGTCAGTGCATTCGGTAAAGCATGGCGTATCAAAGTTCTCCCTTCCCTGAAACCCATAGCTCGTGCCGCTTCGATGAACTCCAATTGGCGGACACGCAATAGTTCTGCTCTTACAAAACGTGCAATACCCGTCCAAGCAATCAAACCGATGATGAACATAATGTAAAAAATGGAGGGCTTTCGGATGATGGCGACTACGGCAAGAATAAGCAAGAGCGCAGGAATACTATTAAAAATTTCAATGAGTCGCATTACTAAAATATCCATCGGCAAACGGATACTTTCCTGTAGGAATGGTAATCGGCTTAGCAACCATCCAGCACTCCAAAAAAGGGATGAAACCAAAGCGAAAATGCCTACACTTTTCAAAATTTCAGCAAGTAGATGATCGCCAGCTTCCGAAATTTGGTAAGAGCGCGCGATGAACGCATAGAAAATGGCGAACACAACTCCTAGAATAGTGAAAATCACTTGTATCCAATTGGTGCTCAAGCGATCGTCTCCAAAATAGCCTGCCAATCCTCCCAGTAGAATTCCTAAAAATGCTGCTACGGACATCGAAATTAGTCCTACTAGCATGGCGATTCGTGTTCCTGCTACCAAACCTGCGGCAACATCTCTTCCCAGTTTATCTGTCCCGAGCCAATGTCGATATCGCCAACTGTCCACTTTTTGCTCTGCAAAAGGACTCACTAATTTTCGGTTTTTACGATCTTGATAGCTTGAAGAATAAGAAATCAGAGGATGAATATAGAAGTCATATTGTTCAAAATCTAACCATCTTCGAGTGCGAAAATCTGAAGTGTATCCATCCAAGCCTACATCAATAGCATATTGCTTAAAAATAGGCATTTGCCATTTGCCTTCAATTTTGCAAATCAAAGGCTTATCATTGGCAATGAAATCCGCGAAAACGGCGACGAAGAGCAGAAAAAATAAGATGCGTAAAGACCAAACTGCTAAACGATTTTTGCGGAAATTAGCACGCACGATTGACCAATAGCTTTGATGCGTGTTTTGCTCTGCAAGCTGTTCCGCCAATCGTTTTGCTCGAAATCGAAAAAGCATTTTATTCAGGATAAATTGGATTTGTAATTAAGGCAAAGATGCAAAATGTGTCTATAACAAATCGTACTTTTATCAAAAATAATGAGAACCCAAAGCTCTAATCTCCGCTCATTTCAACTCATGGCGGTATCAGCCTAAGGTAGACGTGGTTAAACCGCCATGAGTTGATGAGGTTTCTAAAGGATAAAAAAGGCAGTCTGCCATTTTTTATCCTTTAGAAACCTCGATGGAATGGGACGGACTCAATTTCCATCCAATTCCAAAATAAGTCGCTCTATGCAAACCTAATTAGGCATTTGTATAATTTGTCCTGTATACTGCAAAACGTGTTGCAGCACAAAACATCAAAAAAGATTGTTCCTATTTTTAGTAAAAACCTTATCAATTTTCCGACAAATCTCGTATCATTCCGAGCTTATTAAATCACCACATCAAAAACAGGCTATTCCAATTATGTTTACAGACAAAGACATCCAACAGCTTCAAGAAAAAGGCATTTCGCAAGAAGCGGTGCAAGAACAACTGAATTACTTCCACGAAGGCTTTCCGTTCACTAATGTTACACGAGCCGCTTCCATTGGCAATGGAATTTTGCAATTGAGTGAAGATAGTTTGGATTACTACACTACTTTTTATGACCGCTTGAGCAATGATAAAGTCGTCTGTAAATTCGTGCCTGCTTCGGGTGCTGCAAGTCGAATGTTTAAAGCGATTTTTGCTTATGTTGATAGCGAGGATAGCATTGACAGCCATCCTAAGGCGAAGCAAATCATTGAGCAATTAGATCAACTAGCATTTAAGAATGATCTAGCGACGGTTCTCCAAAAGGAAGGAAAATCTTTGGAAAACCTATTAAATAAAAAACAATACAAAACCATACTTGCTGCCTTGTTGAAAACGCCAGGATTAGATTATGGCAATTTGCCAAAAGGACTATTGCAGTTCCATGATTATGAGGAATTTACGCGTACGCCTATGGAAGAGCACTTAGTAGAAGGCGCGCATTATTGCAAGGGAGCAGATAAAGTCGTGGATTTACATTTTACAGTCTCACCAGAACATCAAGCTAAATTCGAATCTTTGCTAGCTGATAAGCAAAAGCACTACGAAGATCAGTTTGAAGTGAGCTATGAAATCGGCTTTTCGCAACAGCAGCCACATACCGATACAATTGCGGTGGATATGAACAATCAACCTTTTCGTTTAAAGGACAGCAGCATTCTTTTTCGACCAGGAGGACACGGTGCTTTGATTGAAAATTTGAATGCTTTGGACGCCGATTTGATATTCATCAAGAACATAGATAATGTCGTTCCAGATCATTTAAAAGCCGAAACTTATCGTTATAAAAAAGCGATTGGAGGTGTATTATTAGAAATACAAACCAAGGTATTTGACTATTTGAAGCAATTGGACGAAGAGATCACAGCAGACTTGGTTGAGGAAATTGAGAATTTCATCAAGCGCGAACTATTCATCGAATTGCCTGAAAGTTATGCTTCTAAAAATTTAGCAGAAAAATCGCAATTACTCCATCAAAAGCTCAATCGCCCCATCCGTATTTGTGGTATGGTGAAAAATGAAGGCGAGCCAGGCGGTGGTCCATTTTTTGCTACCAATCCTGATGGAAGCGCATCTTTGCACATTGTCGAAAGTGCGCAATTTGATGCCGAAAATGAGCAGCAAATAAAGCTCCTCAAAAGTTCCTCGCATTTCAATCCAGTGGATTTAGTTTGTACTTTAAAAAACTATCAGGGAGAACCTTTTGACCTGACCAAATACGTTAATCATCAGCAAGGCTTCATTGCGCAGAAATCCAAAGCAGGCAAACAGTTGAAGGCTCTGGAACGACCTGGACTGTGGAATGGTTCGATGGCAGATTGGAATACCGTTTTCGTAGAAGTACCGATCATTACTTTCAATCCAGTAAAAGAAGTAAATGATCTGCTGCGCGACACACATCAGCA
Organism: Bacteroidota bacterium; assembly: GCA_039176995.1. Lineage (GTDB taxonomy): Bacteria > Bacteroidota > Bacteroidia > Chitinophagales > Saprospiraceae > JAAUTG01. The sequence continues at coordinate 1,963 of JBCDFY010000055.1, read as the reverse complement.
GCAATAGAGAGAAAGTGCCTCGTATTTTCTACCTTTGCAGCTTGAATAAAAAGTCATACGACTCGTCTTAAACTTTTGTGATTCTAGGAAGTTTACGGTCTGACTTCTTTATTTAGACCTCAATAGGGTACACGAATTAAAAATGAAAGATTTCGTTTCTAAAAATTAGCAGAAAGTCTTTTTTCAAAGATGAAAAGACTTTCTGCTAGAGGTTTTTAAGGGCGAAAAGCATCAAAAATTGTTAATTTTTGATGCTTTTCGCCCTCCAAAACCTCTCGGAGCGTCCGAAAAATTCTCCTTAAAAGATTTTTCGGACGCGACTTCACGAATTCTAAAAAATGTGTATCCTACTGAAATTTTGACATTAAACGAAATACTATGGAAATTACAGTTGGCGATCAGGCGCCTGATTTTACATTGACCTCAGATGCAAAAGAAGAAATTAGCCTTTCGGATTATGCAGGCAAAAATGTAGTAGTTTTGTTCTTCCCACTTGCCTTCACAGGCGTTTGCACAACGGAACTTTGCACCATGCGCGATGATCTTTCCACTTATGGAGATTTAAACGCGCAAATTTTGGCGATTTCTGTGGATTCTCCTTTCACTTTGGAGCAATTTAAGAACGCACAGAACTACAATTTTCCATTGCTTTCTGACTTCAATAAAGAAGCATCGGAAGCCTATGGCTCTTTATACAAAGAATTTGCTTTTGGCATGAAAGGTGTTTCTAAACGTTCTGCTTTCGTAGTAGACAAAGAAGGAATTATTCGCTATGCAGAAGTGTTAGAAAACGCAGGCGAAGAGCCAAATTACGAAGACATCAAGGCAACTTTATCTCGTTTGAATTAGTTAGTAGATTGTTGATTCGTTGATCTGTTTAGTTGTTGATTTGAAAACAATCCAATATTCAAATGACTCAATGAAAATCATCTATTTAGCTGGTCAAAAATCAAAGATAGAATAGATAAAATTTGTTTTGAACCACTAAGACGAATCTCATCATTCTAGCTAGTGGTTCAAAAATTACTACCTACTTAATAAAAATCATGAACAGTATTAAAGCACAAGATTGGAAAATGACCGTGGAGGTGGAAGAACTGGAGGAAATAGACATTGATATTGATGTGCTAATAGAAGATGCCCTCGAAGAAGATACGGGCAATGGAAATGCAGCAGAATTAATCATTTATAATGATGATGTGAATACTTTTGATTGGGTGATTCGTTGCTTGATGGAAATTTTGAAGCACACCGAGCAACAAGCAGAGCAATTGAGTTTGTTGATTCATTTCAAAGGTAAAGCAACCGTCAAAACCGCAAGTCGCAGAGAGCTAAAACCTAAAAAAGATGCCTTGGTTGATCGTGGACTCTCCGCAGTTATCGAAGGCGGCAGCGACGACTGCTAATTGATATTTATTCTACCATTTTTCTCATACATCATATCGGCATATGAAATCTAATTTCCACTCCATCATCAATAGTGAAAAACCTGTCCTCATTGACTTCTACGCCGATTGGTGTGGCCCATGCAAATCTTACTCTCCCATCATTCAGCAACTGAAGCAAGAACTAGGCGATGCCGTAAAAGTCATCAAAATTGATGTAGATAAAAACCAGCAGCTTGCCGGAAACTTACAGGTGCGCAGTATTCCAACGACTATGATTTTTCAAAATGGGGAAATGAAATGGAAGGCGGTTGGGGCGCAGTCGTTGGTGGTCCTGAAGGAGGCGTTGACAGAAATGGTTTAATGATGGATTAGAGTTATCAATCTTAACCTATCTTATTTCTATACGTTTTCCTTCATAGTTTCAATTGAAATAGATATGAATACTATAACTACAGTGTAAACTAAGTTTTTTATAATTTTTACTAGTGCTTCAGGCGCGCCTTGCGGCGCGCAGATTTTTTTTTGGAGAGAGCGGGCGTATTTGGGGGGAAGCCCCAAAAAGAGGCAGGAGGCCC
>JBCDFY010000054.1:0-32211 GCA_039176995.1 Bacteroidota bacterium | reverse complement strand
TCAAAGAACTTCAAAAATTTATCCTCAGAAATCCAGATTTACCCAAGTGGGATGTCCTGATTGATTTTAATCGTAGTGGGTAGGTTATTTTTTACCAAGTCCCTTAAAACCAATTCGCATGGATCGATGCTTACAAATTTAAGCAATTTATAGGCTATATTTTCACTATTTATAGCCATCTCGTATGCATGAATCACAATACTGTCTATAAAATATTCATTTCGAGGATCATAAAACTTTCCTTCTTCATTTTTTTCCAAAGTGCTAACTATTGAAGCATACTCCTTTGAATCAGTCTCAATAATATCTTCTTCAAGTTCATCAATTTCCCCTAGGTCTATTTTTCTCTTTATTTCATTAACTTTCTCATCACTAATATTTTTCATTATACATCTTATTTCTATTCTTTTGTTTATAGTCTTTCTGGGCATAATCTCGAAATACTCTATGAAAGTATTTATGTCTCCAATATCTAATAATTCCTTTTGAATTTTTTTGAGAATTGGCAGAATAAAAAATTCATTAAAAGCAACAGAATCAATTTCGCTACATAATTCCCAAAAGTTATAGTCTCCGACTAGACTTTCACTATCTATTATTTTTTCATATTCTCTGTAGACAGTCATTTTTTTGTTCTCATTCAATGAAGATATGAATAATGCACAGAAATATTCTTGAAGAGACCTATGTGGGAAAGTATAGTACGAGCCTTCTTGTAAGAAAACACCTATAGTTGTATTTAAATCATATAATACATTTTCTTCATCAGCGGAATAGTTTAATGAATTTAAGACTTTACGAATAAGTGGGCATATTTCAAATGGTTTAAAAATAAGTAGTTGTTTGAAATAAGTAACGTAACAGAATGCTGACAAAAACTTCTCTATTTGTATTCGGTTTAAACCACTAACTCTTTCCCTATTTAATCCGTCGTTGTTTATAGCATCATGATGTGAATATAAAGTTTCGAAGATGTTTTTGTAAAAAATTTGTTTGTGAGAAGGCAGTTCTGGAAAATATGAAATAGTCCTTAGGAACATAGACAATAGCAAAGGGTTGGACAAATAGTTTTTGAATAATTGATAAGTTTTATTCTCATTATGTAGAATCATGATATCGCTTACAATCTTCTTTTGTAGAAAACGATTTTTCACACTTTTTTTGATGAAAAGTAAAATATCATTTTTAGAAAGAGGTTTTATTTTATAACTAACAAAATATGATAGTCTTTCTACACCACCACCGGGACGTGATGTTATGATAAATAAATTCTTGTGAAATCTTTCAACGAATTCAATAATTTGTTGATGAATAACACTTTTTCGGAGCCTATTAACTTCATCAAATCCATCAAATATGAAAACGAATATTCCTTTCTGTAAGTCATTGTCTAATAGCTCTTTTGTGGATTTGATCCGGCAATTATGTATTTTGTCCAAGACATAGTTTGCAATAGATTTATTCATATTATTGAACTGTCTCAATTGGATTAAAATCGGAATTTTAAACTTTTGCTTGATGCAGCTGAGAGCAATGAATTTGACTAGCATTGATTTACCTGACCCTGCCCTACCTGTTATAGCAATATAACTTGAATTAGAAAAAGCCTCGTTTAAGTTATAAAAATTTGTGTTATGCTCACTATTATAAGCGACTAAGCTTTGATAAACATCTAATAAACGGACTTTTTCATATCGATGATAAAACGTATTGGTTAAGTAAATTCTATTGGTTTGAGACTCTAAATAATTATCTATTCCATACTCAAATAAATCTCTAGCAACAGAATAAGTAGAATTTATAGTTTTAAAAAAAGGATCTAATAAATTAGTGACTTCAAGTTTGACATCAACCATGATTTTTATTTAAAATGTAATCATTTTATTCAAGAGATACGTATTTCAATACCATGACCATAATTGGCTTAGTTTGCAACCTTGTCGCAAATACGCTCGTCTAATCAAACCGCCATATTCCTCCCCACCAACTCCAAATCATAAGGCAATAACAACACATTCAAAGCAGTAGTAAACTCATTCCGCAATCCCAAAATCTGCTCTGTCTCCACAGGATGTGCCTCATATTTTCGATGTATTTTCAGCAGTTCATCTACTTTTATAATTTGTTCAATTAAATCACTGATCAAAACGGCTCTATCTTCTACTGGATGTAGTTCTTGTTCTATCATAATAGAAGATCACCTTAGTTATTACCTAGCATACTAAACTGCTGAATCTGCTTCAACATTCCTTTCAACACTTCAATATTAACTTTAAAATCTTCAAACAAACTCAATACAGAAAAAACGACTACCTGATTCGTTTTTCTACGGAAAAGCCAATCAAAAAAACTACGCTTTCGCTTGAATCCCAAAGTATTGTACTCAATATCAACAACTGCTTGCTGGAGTTGAGACAATAAATGTTCTACTTCCTTAGCAGATAGATTTTCTTGTAAAATAGGTATGATTTCTTCCTTTTTCATATTACAATACAAACATAGTTAGGATTTCTCCTTTACTGTTAACAATGAGTTGAACGATGGAGCTTGGATTTCCTGCCAAATCTTTTCCTATTGTTTTGCCCATATCCAAGACAATCTTCCAAGTTTTTGAGGCACCTTGATAAGACCAAGTTCCTTGTCCATAAACTTGATTTCCTATGTTTTTCAGAGCTTTTTTATTCGAGAACTCTTTTAAGAATTTCGACTTTCCAGCGATCTTAGATTTGAAGCTATGCCCACATAAAATGTGAGACAGTGCGTCTTTTTGATTGCATTTACCCTTGTATTTATTTTTGCCTTTCCATCTAGAATATTTGTCTTTTCCAGGTGGTTTTGGCATGGGAGAAGCACTAACACTTGTAACCGTTGTTGATTCGGTCACTTTTTGCTGCGTATCATTCACTTGATGAATAAAAAGATAGCTTCCAATGACCATGACCAATAACAAGGGAAATAACCAATTTAAAGGCTTGCTTTGTTTAGGATTGTAGTTAATGGTGTTCATCTATCAATTGATTTTATACAAATCTAATGATTTTAAGCTACAAATTCCAATTATCTTTATGGCTTACCATTTTCCAAAACCCTTCTTATCCCTTCCAATCCCTCTGTAAACGCCCGTAACTCCCGCAAAATCTGCGCCATAGATTGACTACCACTTTTGGTTTTAGACTTCACATAAGTCGCCTTAATCGCTTTCCAACGAGCAGCTTCTTCTTCGCTCAACTTACCAGTCAACTCCTTGAATTTCAAAAGATTGGCTTCTGTGCCTGTGGTGAGCGTTTGGGCTTCGCCTTCGTAGTGCGAGAGTAGTAGGGTTTGGAGTTCTTGCTCATTCATGATCGGTACGATTTTCTCTGCCAGCTTATTCATGTTTCGGTACGAACCTTGTAGCAAGAAAGGCGGCTCGGTGCGGTATTCATCGGCTTGGGCGGCAGAGCGGATGTACTCCAAATTGACTTTGAGAACGACATCGCGTACCGTCAGCATTTTTTGGAGAATTTGGACGTATTCGTTGATCTCTTCGGGCGTGTGATTGCCTTCCAAATTCATTCCCTCTCGGCTTCCTGTATACACCAATTGCACCAATTGATGTACATCTTTTAGGCTTTTGTTGGCGAGTTTTTGTAGCACTGGATTGGAGGTCAAGGAGTTTTCGACATAACTCATTTCAAAAGCCGCACGCGTATCGCCGATAATGTCACCGAGATTATAAATGTCCGAGCGGTTCGCCAACATATCAGGAATACGGAATTTCTCACCACTTTCGGTATAGGGATTTCCTGCCATCACGACGCAGACTTTTTTGCCGCGTAGGTCGTAAGTTTTGGTGACACCTTTGTACACACCTTCGATTTTACGCTGCCCGTCGGTGAGGGAAATGAACTTCTGCAAAAACTCGGGATTACAATGTTGGATGTCGTCGAGATAGAGCATGATGTTGTCGCCCATTTCGAGGGCAAGGTTGAGTTTTTCGAGTTCTTTTTTAGTCGCAGCGTTCTTGGCATCGGCTGGATCGAGGGAAGTGACTTGATGTCCAATGGCAGGTCCATTGATTTTCATAAAGATCAAACCCAACTGACTCGCGATGTATTCCATCAAGGTCGTTTTTCCATAACCGGGCGGCGAAATCAGCAGCAACATTCCCATACGATCAGTACGAGTATTTTCACCCACTGCACCGATCTGCTTGGCGAGATTATCTCCAAAAATGGGCAGATAAACCTGATCTATCAATTGATTGCGCACAAAACTGGACAGCACTCTAGGTTTAAATTCCTCCAAACGCAATTGCTGACGGAACGCCTCCGTTTTTTGATGTTTTAAGTCGTGGTATTGCTGAAATTGAGGAACAACGTTGCTTTCGTAGGCTTCCAAACGCTGCATGAACGCATTGTAATCCAAAGTGTAGTGACCATTGAAAGACGGATGTTCGCCGTGCAATTCTGCGAGTTTTTGTCGCGTCTCACTTTTGATGATGCGCTTGTCTTTTAGATTGCCTAGCAATAGCGTGGCACTGGTCTCTTCTGTGAACTCCAAATAATGGTCAACTTTGCACTGCTCGACGAAGGCTTGTACCCATTTCTGGATCAAACGGAATTGTTCAATAGGTCGCTGCTGCAAGTTTTTGACGGATTGTTCGTATTTAGTTTTGGCACGTTTCTTTTTGAGGTGTTTTAGAAATTCATCGTGCAATTCGGCAGCTTCTTTGCTGAGTACAAATTGAGCATTAGCAGAACGTTCTGCAAATAAATATTGCGCAATTTTAGTCGCATCCACTTCAAATAATTGACTCTTTTTCAACCAAGTATCAATCACCGCACTCAAATCTCGAATCAAGTATTCCAACTCTTGTGTTTCTGGAAAAACTTCTAAAATCACGCCTGCCGATTGCAATTGCTGATCGAAAAGGGCTTTTTGTTCTGCATTTAAGAATCGCTCCCAGAACAGTTGCGCAGCGGCTCGAACTTTGGGTGCAAAATGTAGTAAATCAATATGTTCGTGTAGTTGCAATAATTCTTTCAAAATTAAAGCCGCATCTTCATCGTGGATACCTTTGGTGTAGCCTTCTTGATAACGAGAACGCGCAAATTTCTGTACCGCTTCTGGAATTTGATCTGCGTCAGGGGTCGGTGTTCCATTGCTGTATTTTTTGAACAACTGATACGCCAAATATTCGCCTCGATAGACGTTTTCGTTTTCAGAAATAAGCGCTTGATTCCAAACAGACTGCAATTGATTGAACTGTTTGTCTTTGATCTCTTCAAAGAAATTGGTGCCTGACAAATGGAAGTGCAAGCGGTCATTTTTGTTGATAATGGTTAAATCAAGCGGCTGTGTATTGACGGAAAAATGATGTTTACCTAACTTGATAACATTTTCGCCAGCAACGAACAAATCTTGCTTATCGCGAAGTTGTCGAATCGCATCTTCTTTGGCAGATTTCAGTTGTCCTTGCAGATCATCGGCTTTCACGTTGTCTTCCAATTCGGTCAACTGTTTCACAATGTCACGCACTTTATCTACCATCAAATCAGAAGCAAAAAAGCCATTGATTTCTGCAACTTCCTGAAAGTTTTTGACGCGATTTTTGATGCCATTTAAAATGCGTTCTGCTGCAGATTGCAAGGCAGTCGCTCGACGATTTCGGGCTTCCGTTAGTGCTAGTTTTCGACTCTCGAACGCATTGTAAACTTCTTCTCGTTTTTCGGCAATTTGTGTGATAAACTCTTCAAATTCAGCGAATTTACCTTCAAATTCTTCGAGTTGCACCATTAATTTCGTGAGGAAATCATCGCATTTTTCGGGCGAGTCTGCAACATCTAAATAATTAACGATGCTTTGATCTAGCAAACGGAATTGTGCTGCAAATTCAGCGACCGCTTCTATGCCGAGTAGTTCTTTGCGCTTCTTGCTTTGTGCAGCTTTTACTTGATTCAAAGAGGCATAAATCGCAGAAATATTGTCAATGATGCGTGTCGTTTGTGTCGCATCTTCAATTTTCAGATTACTGACAATATCAATCAGCAATTTGAGGTCTTCTCCAATTTGATTGATTTGCTCGCCCAGTTCATTGGCTTGGGTAGCAGTTTGCAAACCAACAACTGCTTCATTGCTTTCTTTGACACGTCCTTCATAAGGAATCAATGCCTTTTCATCCAATAAAAATTCGACACATTGTTGCGATAATTGATCGTTGTACTCGACAGCTTCGGCTTCCAGTTTTTCAATCAATGCTTCATCGGTATAGCGCAATTCTCGCAAGGAAATAATCTCTCCGCGCGACTTTCTTAAAGCAGACAACAGTTCGACAAACTGCTCAACAGATTCTAGATTGGCACGGCGAATTTTATTGAATAATTCTTCGCTTTCTTTGGAAACGCGCTCAATTTCCGCCGCCGTATTTTTCTTGATGCGCTGCACCTTTTCAAACTCCTCAATCGCTGAATTTGCGGATGCTTTGATTTGCGCTAATGGAATGTTGATTTGCGCTGCTTCCGCTTTATCAATCCAATAATAAGCATCCAAAATATCGCCTGCTTTGCGCGTTAAATCAATATACAATCCAGCATAGGAATCTTCTTTCCGCAACAGATTTAGTACCTCGTTCGACTCTGCCATTGCCTTCACAATGTCCTTATTTCCAACCTTGTAGAGATAAGAATCCGTATGCTCAGAAGGTATTTCATCGCCTGTAACATAGGGCGTTTGCCAGATTTGGACAACATGATGCTTGGTCGGTTCTTCCTCTGCTCGGAAGTAGCACAATTCACCATTCGGGAACAGAGTATAACCATGACAAACGATGGGCGTCTCCACTTTTTGCTCAATCATGTTGTAGGACATCAACACATAGCGTCCCGTCGTTTTGCTGTAAAAAACGTACAAATGATCTTCGCCATTGGGAGAAGGGATGCGTCGCTCGAAGAGTTTGTTGCGTCGCTGTTCATCGAATATTTTGTATTCCCCAGATTGCAGATAGTAGCCATTCGCAAACATAACGCCTTGATTGTCAGGTAACATCACTGCCGCTTCTGACAGAGAATCAATGCGCCGAGCCTGCTGCATTTTTTCATTGAAAATGAAGTAGCGATAGTCTTCTTGATATGGACGAATTTTTAGAGCAATCAAATTCCCTAAATCCGCATAGTAATATTCCGCATCGTCCAAAGTCTGATCGGGATATTCTACATTTTCGTTGTAAATGCCTTTGCCATCATCGGTATTGTCCTCCACTTTGATGGTTAAATCACCACCAACGGTTTCTACGAATACGCGATCCAAAATTGAAATGTGTGGATGCTGTCCATCGCGCTGCTCGTCGCGTCCTGCACGTTTCCATTGGAATTCATGTTGCTTAGGAAAACGAAATTCGTGTTCGCTACGTCCATCTGCATATTCTAGTTGGTCGCCATTAATCAACCATTTGAACACCTTGATATCATCCACCTTTTGGCTCACTTGGAAGACCATGTACAAATAGCCACCAATGACCGCAAATTTGGAGAAGGTCGTCTCTCGATAGTAGCGGTAAAGGTTGTTGAAATCGGTATCGAATTGCTCGTTTTTTAGGAACTTCAAGTTGCTTTCTTGAAAGCCATTTTCCTGAAATTCATAGATGCTAAACACATCGGATAACTTGATACCCGAGCGCAGACCAATATGCACATTATAGCCAAAAATGCAGCGATTTCCAATGGCAAATACATCGCGTGCAATGCAAAAATTGTTGGTGTTGATGCGCGCATTGGCAATCAATTGGGTTTCGATGGCACCGAAAACGGTTTTTCGTGCCTCGTTCAGTTGGTCAAGGCGTTGGCGTAAATCTTCACCTTGCTTCAATAAGCGATTGCGGATGATTTCGTAAGTGCCTGCTTCTAGTTGGATGTTGTTGGACATAGTTTTTGCGTTTTTTTGGTATTTTTTTTGACACGGATTTAACGGGTTGGACGGATTTTTTGTAGGTCGTGTGCAATCTCATTTTCTATTAGATTTTCTTTATACGCCATCGCCTCTTCACAATACTCTCCCAACTCCTGACACTTTGCATCCAAAACTTGACTCATTCCTATATTTGCTTCTTTGCCATTTGGGAAAAAATGCAAAGCATGAACGTAAGCATTTTGGGCTTGATCTAACTGATGTTGAGACAGGTAGTGATCACCTATTCTCACCCAAGCGTGATAGTCGTATTGTTTTAACTTTTCACTTCTTTCTATTAAATTATCTCCAACATTTGAAGTAATGAAAGAGCGATACTCCAAATCGCTGATGAAGAATGCTAATTGTATGATTCCATAAAAAATCATGGAAATGATACTTGCAATAAGTAATACTTTGAATACATTTTTTTGGGAGAATCTTTTTTCTTTCACGACAGAAATTGGCGATAATTTTTTCGCCGAAGTGGTTTGCTTCCGAACTACATAACGATGCGTCTTAGCATTGCGATTATTGAAATAACTACCGCTACCTCTTCTCAAATTCCGATTGTTGCGCAAACTGCTTGATGCGGCTTGTTGAAAACCTGCTCCTGCCATAATAGTGGGTTAAAGCGAGCAGATTTTCATCCCTAAAAATCTGCTCTGATTCTGAAAAGAACAGCGTGCTCTACTTCGACATTCAATATTCGACTGTTCGATATTCGTTATTCAACTTTACAACACCTTCTCCACGCTCTGCCCACCAATCCCTAACGCCTTCACCGTATCCATCAAACCTGCGATGCTGCGGCGGTCGCTGTCGTTGGCTTGGTTGTAGAGTTTGAGTAGGAGTGCAGACATACTGATGTTGCGGAGGTCTTCTGACTGTAAGCCCAACTTCTCAATGTAGCCTTTTACCTTTCCGATGAGGTCGCCATTGCCGTTCATGAGGGCAGATTTGACGTCGGTAAGGTGCGAGCTGTTGTCAATTAAGCGATCAATGGATTTGCCTTGACCGATGGCGCGGGTGATGTTTTGGAAGAACTCGGCTTCACCACCCACAATATCAATTTTCGCATTGCGTAAGGCTTCTGCCATGACACTCACTTGTGCTTTCGCAATTTCTGCTTGTACGTTGATGTGCGCCATTTCTACTTCTTTCTCTTTCTCCAAGCGCAACTTGAATTCTTCGTGTGCTTTGCCCGCTTCGTTCAACTCGTGCATCGCTTTGGCTTTTTCTGCAACACCTTTTGCTTCTGCAAATGCTTTCTCTTCCATAATTTTGGCTTCTATTGAACCCGTTTCTTGCAAGACATCGGCTTCTGCCATACCGCGTTTGCGCTCTGATTCTGCTTTGGCTTCAATGCCTTTGGCTTCTGCCAACATCTTTTTCTCCAAAACAATCGCTTCCACACTTCCATCGCGCTCTTTCGCGGCTGCTTTGGCTTCGATGACTTGCGCTTCTGCTAAACCAATGGTTGCTTCTTCCGCTGCTTTCGCTTCGGCGTGGGTTTTGCGCGCTTCGGCTTCTTTTAGTGCGGCTTCTTGCTTGGCGTTGGCATCAATTAAGATGGTTTGCGCATTCACTTCAGCGGCCAATTTATCAGCTTCCGCTTTTTTCGTGGTATGAATCACGATGCTTTCGCCTTCTTGCTCCGCCTCTTTGATGGCAACTTGCTTTAAACGCTCCGCTTCGGCAATCGCTCGCAAGTCCTTGATTTTCTCTTCTTCTTCCGCTACTTTTTTATCCACCGCCACACGCTCTTTGATGATGTCTTGGATTTGCTTTTTCTCTTCTTCGAGCGCTTTGTCCTTTTCGATTTGTGCCAACGTCACGACGCGTTCTCTTTCGTTGGCTTCCAAAGCGCGATCTTTCTCAACACGCTCACTTTCAATAGCTTCGGTGCGCTCCTTGTTTTTCATTGCGACGATAACTTGACGCTCTTTATTGGCTTCTGCAATACCAATTTCTTCATCAGAAGCAATGCGCGCGCGCTCCGATTTTAGGCGTTCTTCTTCTTGCACTTTGGCAATTTCTGCTTCTTCACGTGCTTTAATGTTTGCCACTTCCCGTTTCTGACGCTCTTCTTTTTCTGCCAGTTGACGATTCAATTCCAAAATCGCTTCTTTGGCAATCACATCTTGCTCGGTAATCGTCTTTTCTTCCTCGCGACGAATTTGATTAGACAGTACATTCTGCGCTGCCGTCAATTCGGTGATTTTTTTGATACCCTCGGAATCTAAGATGTTGTCTGCGCGCAAGAACTCTACGGAAGTTTGTTCCAAATAATCAATCGCACAATCATCTAGTTTGTAACCATTTAAACTTTTCTCGACCAATGTTTTTACTTCTTGCTTAAACATATCGCGAGAGTCGTACAATTCTACAAAGTCGAAACGTTTTCCCACGGTTTTGAGAGCTTCTGAGAATTTGGATTCAAAAAGCGTATTCAAGGTTTCAATGGTAGAAGCACGTTCACAACCAATGGATTGTGCAACCAATCGCACATCTTCCAGTTGAGGATTAACTCGGACGAAAAAAGCGACTTGAATGTCAGCTCGCATATTGTCTTTACAGACGAGACCATCTTTGCCTCTTCGTGAAATCTCTACTTTTTTAACAGAGATATCCATCAATTCCATCTTTTCAAATACAGGAATGACAATTGTACCTCCAAAGGAAACACGTATACCTCGAAAGCCAGTGATTACCAAGGCTTTACCTTGTGGGACTTTTTTGTAAAGCATAGTCAGTAGCACAACGAAGCCAACTATGAAGAGGACTATTCCGCCAATGACTACTAAGGAAACATTTTCTAACATTTGATTAAGTGTTTAAAGAGTTAGTAAATAGATTTTGTTAGTTTTTTTGGTTTAGTAGAGGTTCTTGTTTTTAAGCACATGGCATCTTGGTCACAGACCAAGACGATCGCAATTTTGATTATAAAAACGTGCTTTGTTCGTTAGCATTTGTAATGCGAAACGCTTTATGTGGCTTGTCTTTGACGAGTGTGTTTAGTTTCTAAATTGAAAAAAATTACACTCGTTACAAACGAGCAAAATAGTATGCTTCGGCTCATAAAGCCTAGCGAACGTGACGTCTATAAAATGTGATCTTCCTTCAACGGTCGCACAAAATGCACACTATTATCCGCACTACTCCGCGTAATCATCACCTTTGTCCGACTCGGTAATTCTTCTTCCACATCCTCTTCGGGCTTCAAAGAAAGCGTCATATGATTACCAGCAATGATGATATCGCCAGCACTGGTGTAGCCTTGTCGTAGTGGCAAAGTCAATTCGCAGATTTCGCCCGTAAAGTCTATTTCCTGCGCGTCACCTGCTTTCAGCTGCTTGAAAAAGCCGACCATTGGAAAAGTGATGACTTTTGTGAGCAATAAGCTGAAAAATAGCGCAGGCAAAAAGAGAATGAAAGGAAACCAAATCGTTCCATTGCTGAGGTAGTAGTTGCCCAAAATGGAGAACATCCACATGAACAAGACAACGAAGGAAAAGACGACCATGAAAGGTAGCAGTCCAAAATTGAAGAACTGCAAGGCTTCCATAAACCAGCCACCACCATCTACATCCGCATCGGCGTCCACGTCGGCATCTAGGTCTATGTCAAAGTCAACAGCACCGATATCGAGTGCGCCGATGAAAACGGAAAGCCAATAGAGCAGAACGATCATTAAAAGCACCGTGTAGGCGATGTTGAACGGCTCGAAGGCGAAATGGAGTAGTTCATTCATGTGGATACGTTTTTAGAGATATGAGATTTTGAGATGTGAGATATGAGACGCGCACTCAAAGAGGAGTTTATATCATACCAATTCAATTCCTAGAATCATAAGTGCAATAAAAGTAAAATACTCTTATGTACCTTTTCTCTCTTTAGTTATCTATCTATTTCTATAATTTTCTTTTGGAATACGTCAGCAAGATGCAGTTTTGCCGAACAATATTTCTTTTTTGCTCGGCAAAGCAAGTAAAAAATTCGACGAGTGGGAAATTTGGATGGAGATTTAGAAGAATGCTAATCGTTGAGTTGAAGATGAATTGGTTAACAAAAGGTTTGGAAAGAAATAGTCAGCGTAATTTTAAAACCACAGAAGAAACAAAGGGTACAAAAGGTCGATAATCAAAAGGGTGTGCTATGTAAAGAATCCTCGTCGGCAATTTTTAATGTGAAGGATTTCCGTCTTCTTAGAAGAAGAAATGTCATTTTTAACCTCAAATTTTGGAATCATTTTCGTAGTTCAGAGGAAAAATTAACATTTCTAAACATTCTATGCCCATTACTATATTTTTCTTTGTGTTCTTTCGTGCTTTTGTGGTTGGAAGAAAAAATTACTGCCACTAAAAAGGCTTTGCAAATCAATTGATCTACAAAGCCTAGAATTTATCACAGTGACCTCGGAAGGATTCGAACCCTCAACCCTCAGAGCCGAAATCTGATATTCTATCCAGTTGAACTACGAGGCCTGTTCTATATGAAGCGCAAAGTTATGCTTTTTCTAATGGAAATGAAAGTTTTGCTTTAAATCATCTAAAATAGGAAGAACAGCAGCTTTTGAATAAATCAAGCTGCCGTTCCTAGATTTTTATTCAACTACCAGTAACTTCGTATTGATCTGTGCGCCACTTTTCACACTCAATTGATATAAACCAGCCGCCAAGCCATTCAGTTCTAATCGCTCACTCCCAGTCACTACTGAACCTAATTGCTTACGCACCACAATTTGCCCAAGCGCATTGCTCAATTCAATAACAATTTCGGTGGGCTGCTCAAATTCGTATTGCAGCGTAACGAAATCTTGCGCTGGATTTGGAAAAACGTTGAATGATTGAGCAAAGGCTAAATCGTCTATTCCAACTACATCGCAAGTCGTACAAAAACCAAAACAACTCATCGGTACATCTTGATTATCTTCACCAATGACGACAAAGCGCGTTCCAAAAGCATCTAAAACGCAGTCTTCACCGAACGATAAATCAATATTTTCTGCGTCAAAAGGACCGTTGTAAAAATTGTATTCCACCGTATCACCTTTCATTAGGCGTGTTTGGAAGGTATAGATATTGTCTCCTTCATCGGTCATCTGCGTTGGTACAAAATTATTAAACTCACCGCCAATGTAGATGCCTTGACCGGAAAGAATACCTTCCGAAACTAAAATAGAAGCATCTACGGTGAAACTCACATCAACAGCAGGTGTACCGAAGGTCAGCTCAAAATCAAAGCCGCCGCGCGCACCATCAAATTTAGAGCCCCACTCGATGTAATAAGTTGTTCCACCCTTCACTGCAATATTTTGAATTGCCTCAGTTGGGTCACAGCCAATAGCTCCTTGATTGTTTTCGTTGTTGGCAGTCGCGACTAGCATTAAGCTATCAAAACCGCAAGAACCATCATAAACAAAAACGGCAGAGCGAGGCGGCAAACTTTCGCAGGTAAATACGCCCATCGTACCATCATTTTCAGGAGTAAAAGTGTACCATTCTGTATTGGCGTAATTGGTCAAATCTGCGGAAAAGAAACTGATATTTGGTCCTGCTACGGCTGCGTTTCCGTTCAAAGTATCAATTGTGATTGTACTAGGCTCAATAGCAATCGCAGATTCGCAGAAATTACCCGCTGGTAGATCTCCTTCGATCAATTCTAAGCTCCAATCAAATCCAGTGTCCTCCCAAACATTATCAAACATAATGAGATAGGTTTCGCCCGCTTGTACGGGTACTTCACGATAGGAAGCAAAAAAGTCATTTGAACCTGCTTCTATAGGACACAAATCATCGTTTACACCAAGTACATTTAGATTTTGCGCACCATTTCCAAAAACCCAAACTCTAGAGTCCGCACCTCCTTCACAGCTTCCTACACCAATATAACCATCCGCGTTTGCCTCGTAGCTGTACCAATAACCTGCACCTCCGCGCCCATTACTACGACGATTGAAACCTGCGCCAAAACACGCTATTTCGGGTGTAGTATGCATTCCAGCTTCTACTACAACGGCAGTATGCGCATATTGCCCATCCTGTGCTGCTGGGATTTCTGCGAAGAAAATATCATCTATATAATAAAGGTGATCTCCTTGCGCGGGGAAGAAATCCACTGCGCCCAATTGCTTTGTGCCATTTTCTTCAAAAGACTCTGATGAAAATGGCCAAGCGTGAACGAAATTGCCGTCTATGTAAAGTCGAATATTATCGTTGTTCAAATCAATATAGTGTTCAATATCTATCCACTCATCGTGTGAAAAGCTAGAAGATTTGACTCTTGCTTCGCCAGCATCTATTTCTACCACGCCAGAAGTGTCAAAAGCAGCTTGCAATCCAAATTCAGCACCTGCTTCATCTTGAAATTTTTGAATATTGTAGTAGGCTTGTTTCCCTGCTGGAACGAATAATTTCCAACGTAAAATAAAATGTCCTGCAGTTTGATCGCCTAGAAGGAGCAATACATCCTGAGGACCGTTGTCACCTTCTATTTTTAGAGATTGCGTACCACTGTTCGCCAAATCTGTACTTACAATGCCATCTTCATCGCCTCCTTCTGTTCCGCTCCAAGTCGTCCATCGGTCAGATTGTGGACCAAGAACGCCTGTTTGATAGTTTTCAAAATCATCGTTGAAGACGACAAAAGGGCTTTCACAATTTTCGGGACCACAACTTCTACAGAAGTTAAAACAAACAACTTCCACTGCTTGGCTTTCAGTTGCTGTCACTACTAAAGAGCGCATATTGAATCCAAGCGTAGTAGGCATTCCACATTCGCTGGGCACACTTTCCACATTATCGAACGAGCCGCCTAAGTCACCATTGACGAAAGCATAACTAATGGTGTCTAAGGTCATTAAAGGTAAGGAGGCTGTCCATTTACCATCGCCATCATCATCATTCATTTCGACAACATTGACGCTAGTGACGTCGTCTGGCACACCCGTTGCCCAGATCATATTCACACTATCGGTACCTACTGTTTCCAAAGACATATCTACTGTAAAACTCACTTCTACGCTAGGCAAAGAATCTAAAGTCAAAGTGAAGTCAAAGCCTCTGGCATCTCTCCTGCCTGACCATTCAATTAGGTAAGTTTCGCCTTCGCTAACGGCAATATTTCCTACTGCGGCAGCTAAATCATCGGCATCTCCTTCAAAAATTGGGCATTCATCATCGCTTAAGATTAATTGTTCTAGGGCATTACAAGTGCCTTGATGGATTAAAAGGCGGGTATTTACAGTATCTGTACTTCCTAGACAAGAACTTACACTCATCAAACCCGTAAATTCAGGAGTGAAGCTATACCATTGTGAGCCATTCACGTTATAAACACCTGTCTGCCCAAATTCTGTAATGGTATCAATGGTGTAAGTGCCTGGCTGAATTACAATTGCACTATCGCAAACTTGTCCTGGCAAAAGAACAACTTCAGTTTCTTCAAATTCTAAGCTAAAATCAAAGCCATTACTCTCCCAACGATTATCCCATTCGATGATGTAGGTTACCCCACCTTCAACAGGCAAAGAAACTAAAGATGCGTACTCATCTTCTAAGTTATCAGAGTCGAAAATACAAGCATCATCATTGCCTACGATGGTTGTTAAATTCAATCCAAAAACATCGCAGCTTCCCGTATGTATCCAAAGGCGTGTATCTGCTCCGCCTTCGCAAGAACTGACGGTCAATATACCATCTGCGGGAGGCGTGTAAGTGTACCAAACTGCGGCGGTCACATCTCCATCTTCGGGATTGGAAGGCGCACCTCCAAGATTACTTAAAACTGGATCGGCGTAGATAGAATCTACTGTATAAGTACCAGGCTCAATGTCCTGTGCTTCAAAACAGAGGATATTGTCCGAAGGAGTCAACGTAGCATTAATTGCACCACTTTCCAAAGCGGTTTTGATGGCATTGCAGGTATTTAAAGTAATCCCAACTGTTGGAATAATTACCTGCCCCATGTCTTCGCCACCCGCGAGCGGCAATTGGTTGGGATTGGTAGGATCATTATTACAAATGACTACAGCTCTCGCGCCAGCAGCTTGTGCCGCCAGTGTTTTATCTACAAAGCCACAACTGCCTCGATCAATCAAGACTATTTTGCCCGCTACTTCATTTAGGATCGAGCTACAAGCATCGCTCGTTGGGGCGCTGGCATCTTCTGCCAAAATGATTTCAGCTTCAAATGCTTCCTCGATATTAGGTCCATAAACCGCTCTCAGCGCATAAATATCTCCTACGCCATCTACTGAAAGAGTAGCTTGCGCATGGAGTGAGACACTAAAAAATGAAATACTAATGAATAAAAAGAGTATTCTTTTGATCATGTGTGAGTGATTTGTTTATAAGTTTACTAAAAAATGTGGAGATTTTAAGACGCTTAGCTGCTTGAAAATAGGAGGAAGCAGTTTAGATGTGTGCCTTTTGAATAGGAATTTGATTAAATAAAATCCCTAGATACTTGTTGAACAGTAATATCTGTGGGTTGCCACAAAGATAGGAGAATGTTAAACGTGAGTCGTATTTTTTTCAAAATTTATGGCGTAACCCACGATTTTTTCCAGTCTGGTGCTTCCCAGATGAATTGAGCGCGCTGATGACCTGAACGATTGAGGTGTAAAAAATCAAGTTCTACGATCTCTATTGCTAATACAGCGAAGTTTAGGTAATGCTCGTTGGTTTTTTCAATGGTCAGTTCACCTTCTATCCAATAATTAGGAAGCGGGATGGCAGATTTTGCTTTAGCGGTTCCAGGAGCAGTAAGTGTTGCATAATCTTTACGGTTTTTGGGAGCGATAAGTTCCCATTTTGATTTAGCTAAGTCATCTTGATGATGAATTGTCACCTTACCTTTTGCTCGAATTTGAACGCTTTTTCCTTTGTCCCAAAAAACTAAACTTGCAAAAGGATACTGCCTCAAATCCTCAATTTTGGGAGTTCTAATATCTGTGTAAAACAAAAGTTGTCTTTCTGCCACTTTGGTTTCGCGTAGTACTACCGTTCTTGCACTCGGCAATTTTCCATCGGTAGTTGCCAAGACAGGGGTATGATAAGCATGGCGTACTTGCACTGCTCCTCTGTACAGTAAATTCCAGCAAGTGCGTAATACTTCTTCGAGTGTATCTATTTTTTCCATAGCTGAGTAGATGTAGATTTTATTTGGAAGTCTGCAAAAATGTCAACAGGAATACGAATCTTTTGTTGGTGCAAAGACTATTCTTAATGCTAAGAACTATTAGCTAATATAGCTGTTAGGTAATCGTTAATCGAAAAAGGAAGACAAATGGCTTCATAGTTATAAGATGTAACCGCAAAGCTATACAACATTATAACCATCTCAAAAATCATCAAACTACTAAATACAATACATGAATACAACGATTCGTACACTAGGTGAACTCAAAGCCGCTGGCTATAAAACTCGCTCCATTAAAGAAGAATTGCGCGATAACCTCATTGCGAAACTGAAGAATAAAGAGACCGTTTTTGAAGGCGTTTTGGGTTTTGATGAAACCGTTTTGCCTGATGTGGAAAGAGCCATTTTGTCAAGGCATAATGTGCTATTACTAGGATTGAGAGGACAAGCGAAGACGCGCATTGCACGCCTGCTAATCAATCTATTAGATGAATATATGCCGATTATCGGAGGTAGTGAATTGAATGACGATCCTTTGCAGCCGTTGTCGAGATATGCGGTGGATTTGATTGCAGAGAAAGGCGACGAAACCCCAATTGAGTGGGTGCATCGCAATGAGCGATATGTGGAAAAACTAGCGACTCCAGATGTGAGTGTGGCAGATTTGATTGGCGATGTGGATCCAATCAAAGCCGCAACAATGAAGTTGTCTTATTCCGACGAGCGCGTGATTCATTTTGGCTTGATTCCTAGAGCACATCGTTCGATTTTTGTGATTAATGAATTGCCTGATTTGCAAGCGCGAATTCAAGTGTCACTTTTTAACATTTTGCAAGAAGGCGATATTCAGATTCGTGGCTTCAAATTGCGTCTACCATTGGATATTCAATTCTTATTCACCGCCAATCCAGAAGATTATACTAATCGTGGTAGCATCATCACACCGCTGAAAGATCGTATTGAAAGTCAGATTTTGACGCACTATCCAAGAAGCATTGAAATTGCGAGAAGGATTACAGTGCAAGAAGCTAATTTAGCAGAAGTGCAAAAAAAGCAAGTGAATGTTCCTGATTTGCTTGAAGTTTTGCTCGAAATGGTGGCTTTTGAAGCAAGAGTCAGTGAGTTTATTGATGAAAAGAGTGGTGTTTCTGCACGTTTGAGCATTTCGGCTTACGAAAACTTAATGAGTACTGCCGAGCGCAGAATGCTCATCAATAAGGAAAAGAAAACTACGGCGCGCATCACTGATTTCTGGGGTGTCATTCCTGCCATTACGGGAAAAGTGGAATTAGTATACGAAGGGGAGCAAGAAGGTTCCTATGCAGTGGCAGTTAACTTGATGGGGAAAGCGATTAAGAAAATGTTCTTGAATCATTTTCCTGACCCAGAGAAATTGAAAAAAGGGCAGGAGCGCGATCCTTATGGAACGATAAAGGCTTGGTTTTCAGGAGGAAATCAGATCGAGTTATTGAACGATTGCAGTAACCGCGCTTATAAAAAAGCCTTAGATAATGTTGCAGGCTTAAAGAAATTAGTAGAATCTACACTAGATTTGAAAGACGATGAACTCTATCTTTATATGGAGTTGGTGTTGCATGGTCTAGCAGAATTTAATATTGTCAGCAAAGATCTAGTGGACTCTCAATTTACCTTCCGTGATCTATTGGCAGGAATGCTAGATGATGAGGATATGTTTGGAGACCTAGATGATTTTTAAGAACTTTGCTTTAATAAAAATACAGACCCGTTTGTTCCATTTTGACGAGCAAACGGGTTTTGTCATTGAATCGTATTTTAAAAGAGCTAACGACTTAGAGATTGTTTAAAAAATTATTTAACTGGTCGTCAGTAGTTTACGGTTTTGACAAAGAAAAAATACAACGTATTTCAATATCTCTACGTGCTCTGCGCTCTCCGTGTGAAAAAAAGAGTACTTGCTCTCAGATAGAAACACATGAAAAAAATCATACTCAAACATAAAAAAGACGCTGCCGTTCGTCGCTTCCACCCTTGGATATTCTCGGGTGCTATTTTTAAGAAAGAAGAGGGCATCGAAGAAGGGGATTGGGTAGAAGTGTATAGCGGAAGAGAGGAGTTGTTAGCAACTGGGCATTATCACCAAAATAGCATCGCTATCCGAGTACTGTCTTTTGGAAAAATCGAAGATCAAAAACAATTTTGGCAGGCAAAAATAATGTCGGCTTATCAATATCGAATACAATTACAACTCACTGATAGTGACAAAACCAATTGCTATCGTTTGATTCACGCAGAAGGTGATGGTTTACCTGGTTTGATTGTAGACATTTATGGTGAAACTGCCGTTGTTCAATGTCATTCTATCGGAATGCATAGAGATTTACAACACATTGTGGATGCACTGAAAAATTGTTTCGGAGAACAACTCAAAGCCATCTACAACAAAAGCGCTGAAACCCTACCCAGAGAATATGCCACCACCACAGAAAATGGCTACGTCTTTGGTAATTCAGAGGCAAGTGTCGTCAAAGAGCAAGGTCATTCTTTTTTAGTCAATTGGGAAACGGGACAAAAAACAGGTTTTTTTCTGGACCAGCGCACTAATCGGCAACTGTTAACTCAATACGTAAAAGGTAAAAAAGTACTGAATGCCTTTTGTTACTCTGGAGGCTTTTCGATTTATGCTTTGCAAGCAGGTGCGAGACAAGTAGATTCCGTTGATATTTCTACTAGAGCAATTGAGTTGACAGATCGGAATGTAGTACTCAATGGCGATCGCGAAAATCAGCATCGCTCTTATGCTGAAGATGTAATGCAATTCCTGAAAACCTGCGAAGAGTACGAAGTCATGGTTGTTGATCCACCTGCCTTTGCGAAGAATATCAAAAAACGCCACAAAGCGGTGCAAGGCTACAAACGCTTGAATGTTCTAGCTTTGAAAAAACTAGCTTCAAACGGCATTTTGTTTACTTTTTCTTGCTCGCAAGTTATTGGGAAACAGTTGTTTGAAGATACCATCACTGCGGCAGCATTGGAAGCGGGACGTTCTATTCGTATTATGCACTATTTGTCACAAGGCGCAGATCATCCTGTGAATTTATTTCATCCAGAAAGCAGCTATTTGAAAGGTTTAGTGCTGCAAGTGATTTGAGAAAGTTTGGAGAGTGCTTTGCGAAATTTGCAGTAGAGCTAGTAGATGGTGGAATTTTGTAAAGCTAAGTTTACGATATTCGAGTTTTGAAGGAAAACCAAATACTATTGTATCCCTTGAATCGTTACAAATGTTGTTTTGGGAAGTTAGCTGATTTCTGATTTTTACATCAACAAATCAACATTATTACTAAGATTTTCATGCATAGATTAATATTTTTCTTTTGTTTATTGACTTTTGGATTGAGTGCACAAACCAATGAGGGTTTACAAACCTATTTGAGTTTTGATGATTGTGACACGGGAGTAGATGGCATCGCTGAAGGCAATCCTGGCTGTGAATGTGGTGTTCTTGGCAACTCACTAAGACTGGATGGAAAAGATGATCATGTGCGTTTTAGAGGGGAGATCAATAACTTGATTGGGTCGCCAGATTTTACAATCAGTTTTTACATCAAGCCCACCAGTTTTACAGGCGTTCACAATATCATTTCTAAATCAACTGCTTGTGTGCCAACGGAAGAGGACAAGGTCTTTGTCATTCGATACAATACCAACAATCGTAGCGTCAGTGCACTGCTCAACGATGGCAAAAATATAGCTCAAGTAGAGGCAAAAATCAGCCCTGATGTTTGTTGGCAACATGTAGCATTGGTGAGAGATGATACCGAATTATTATTGTTCATCAATGGAATATTAGCTGCGCAAGGCAGAAGTAGTCTTCGTGTAAAATTTGACAATAGCACGCCTTTAAATATCGCCAATGGAAAATGCGTCAACTTAACAGATGTGCGCTACGAAGGCTTGTTGGATGAATTGCGTATTTATGATCGCGCCTTGAGCAAGCAAGAAGTCCGAGAGCTTTACATCAAGCCCGACGATATTTTGACTTTGGATACGTTATTGGTACTAGGAGATGCCGTTTCTACTAAGATTTCCAACAGTTGCGCGGGTAATTTCGCTTGGTCGCCTGTAGAAGGCGTCGCTAATCCGCTTGACCCAGAAACAACAATTACACCACCAATTTCGGGTGTCTCTACTTACTACCTTTCTTTTGATGATAATCAGTGTATTGCTAGAGATAGTTTGGTCATTCGAGTTGTTGACCCAGGAGATTTAGATTGTACGCAGATTTTTCTACCCAACGCCTTCACACCCAATGATGATAATACCAATGATACTTACGGTATCAGCAATCCATTTGTGATCGAAGAATTGGTTTCCTTTGAGATTTATGATCGCTTGGGTAATCGTTTGTTTTTCACGGAAGATAAAACTGCGCGTTGGGATGGTAATTTTCAAGGACAACAGGTTAATCCAGGCGTTTTCCTCTACAGAGTTTTGTATCGCTGCCGAGGAGAAGAGTTAAAGGAAACAGGAGTGGTGACAATTCTTAGATAAGGGGTTACAACGATGGGTGTACAACAAATTGTGCTTTTGTGTAAGATAAGAAACAACAAAAGTTCTGGTCTTTTCCCTTTATAGCGGCATCGAACCGCTAGGAAACCTTGATAGAATTGGACGGACTCGATGTCCATCCAATTTCAAAACAAGTCGCTCTTAGCAAGCACTAATTGATATTTACACAATTTGTTACATACACTCGTTAATTTGCTTAATCACTTCCGCAACAATTCCTTCAACTCTCGAATTTCTACTTGCAACTGATCAATCTTTTTTTCCAATTGTTCATTGTTATCAATCGTCATTTCATCTACAAAAACTGCATTGGCAAGCGACATTCCGAAGATACCACCGACTAAGACGACCGTTCCAAAATAAAAACGCATAATCCAAGCCATCACCGGGTTTTGCATCTCTTTAGCGACGCGGCTTGGTATTTCGTTCCACCCTTCTACGGTAAACATCTGAAAGATAGAATAGAAAGAGCGCAAAGGATCACCAAATAGCTTTGGAGCAACATCGCCGTAGAAATGGCAAGTGAAAATAGCAAGCATAAAATTCAAGAAAAAGAGCGCGACCAGCACGAAAACTGAAGAACGTAAAGCTCTTCCTAATCCTTCCATAATTTTGCCCATGTTTGGAATGAATGTAAAAAAACGTACTAAACGAATCAATCTAAACAAGCGAAGCAGCAGGAAAAGCGAAGTATTTGGAATGGGTAAAATGTGCATAAAAAGCGACGGAATACTCATCACGACAATGAAAAAATCGAAACGATTCCAAGCATTACGGAAATATTCTTTTCGTCCGTAAACGCTAATTTTTACAATAGCTTCTATCAAAAAGAGGACAATGAAGAATTGGTCGGCTAGTTCAAGAATCAGATTTTCAGAAAGCGGAGGAAAATAGAGTAAAAAGATGATGGCTGCATTGAGCAAAATCGCCAACATCATGTTCCGTTCAGTGAGAAAAAAACGTTTGAACATTTGAGTATTGAGTTTTCGTCATTACTTGATTTTTACAGCATCGAGCTTCCTCAAGGTACGATAAATTTGTTTTTTGTGACGATTGTAGTGTTTTTGGAAGAAGGCAAGCATCTCTCCCAAAGTCATTTTGCCTGCGAATGGATGTTTGTATAACTCTTTATCGAATAAATCTGCTGGTAATTCATCTAAATAAGTCCTCAACTCTTCCCTTTGGTTCTTCCATTTTTTTGCTACGTCCCAGAAGGTAGTGTACTTCGGTAGATTATCACCAGCGATGGCTTCAGGAGCTTTTCGTTTGAGTGGAGAACTTAGATAAGCATTTACCAAGACACTCCTTGCTTTTGCTGTTGCACCAGCCGTTTTGAGTTCGGGACTAAAGCTCAATTTTTTTTGGATATATTTTATTGAACCACCTTCTGCTAAAATCAAATGCGTCATAATTTGAAAAACAGACCAGCTTTTTTCATCGGGTTTTCGATTCAAAGTTTGCTCGGAGTAGCCATCTAAATCGGTCAATAAATTGCGTAAATCTGCATCTAATTTATCTAGCTTCTTCTCTACTGATTTATCCATACGGTATACTTCGTTTCAATTGTGGGATGCAAATTTATAGAAATATGTTCATTTCTTTTCTGTCAGGTATAATTTCCTGTTTTTCAGCTACTTCAAAAAGGGTATTTACCGCTTTCTTGCCTTTTTGCCCTAAATTTAAAGTGTAATCATTTACATACAAAGCAATGTGCTGCTTCATCACTTCTTCCTCCATTTCTTGCGCAAATTGTCGAACATAGGGCATCGTTTTCTCTGGATGCTCAAAAGCATAAGCAACACTTCGCTTCAATACTCGATTTACTTTTTGGAGTACTTCCATTGACAAACTGCGCTGTGCGACTATGCCACCTAATGGAATAGGCATTTGATATTTCGACTCCCAGAATTCCCCCAAATCTTGAATTTTGACTAAGCCCTTTTCCTGATACGTAAAACGATTCTCATGGATGATAACACCTGCGGCTACTTCCTCTCTTAAAATAGCACCTTCGATGTCTGAAAAGAGCAATTCCTTTTTATTCTGAACTTTTGGATACGCCAAACGGAATAGAAAATTAGCCGTTGTATATTTGCCCGGAATGGCAACTTCGGCTGGTTCGAGTTGTTCTGCGGTATAGATTTGCTTGGCAATCAACAGCGGACCACAATTGTTGCCCAAAGCACTGCCTGAATCCAGCAGAACGTATTGCGGCACCAAGTAGGCATAAGCATGATAACTCAATTTGCTGATATTCAGGTCATTAGCAAATGCGCGTTGATTCAATTCTTCGACATCCGCTAGTAAAACATCAAACTCCAAATCTTCTGTATCCACTTTGCCATGTGTCATTGCATAAAAAATGAAGGTATCGTTGGGGCAAGGAGAAAAACCAAGTGTTAACCTCATGCAAGTTTTGAGTTTTGAGTTTTGAGTGGAGTCAGACTCTAAACTTATCCCTCAAAACTACTTTGCTAAGTTTTGAGGAAGTGAAATTTCATAAGATAAATGACAATGGACGAAATCAGTGTAATTTACGAAGACAACCATCTCATTGCCATTAACAAGCCAGCAGGATGGCTGGTTCAAGGAGATGAGACAGGCGACGCAACTGCAGGAGATTGGGTGAAGCACTACATCAAAATTCGCTACAACAAGCCTGGTGATGTATTCTTGGGAACAATTCATCGTTTGGATCGCCCTGTGAGCGGAATTACCTTATTTGCGAGAACAAGCAAGGCTCTGGAGCGCATGAACAAACAGTTTCAACTGCGGCAAGTACAAAAAACGTACTTGGCTATCGTCAATCAGCGTCCACCTGAATTTGAGGAAACCTTAGTACATCATTTGACCAAAGACCCACAAAAAAATATAGCAAAAGCCTACACGCGCCCACAGCCAAAATCTAAAAAAGCGGAACTGACTTATCAGCTATTGGGTGAAGTTGGAGAACATCATTTGTTGCAAGTGAAACCATTGACGGGAAGACCGCATCAGATTCGTGTGCAATTGGCGAAGCAAAATATGCCGATTCGAGGAGATCGAAAATACGGTTCAAAAATGAGAAATAACAACCGAAGTATCCATTTGCACGCCTATCAACTAGCATTTACACATCCTGTTAAAAAGGAGACCGTTTTGATAGAGGCACTACCACCCGATGAACAAATTTGGCGGTTGTTTGAAGGAATGATTTAGAAAAGTACACTTATTCCTCGTGAAAGGAAATAATCGCTTTCAGGATGGTATCAGCTTTTAACTCCGGCATCAATTCAAACAAAAAAGGATAACTTCTGCTTTCCTCTTCTAAGGTTTCATTGAACAGATGGAATGCTTCGTCTCTTTGCTGCAAGAATAGCAAACACGCCACTTTGCAATGCGCAATATCCGTTCCGATAGTGTAAGTTTCAGCTTCGTGCAAGATATTCCATGCCTTTTTAGTCTTACCTGTTTCTATCAAAAACTTAGCATAGTAAAACCAGTAAGTAGCATCTTCGGGAGCAGTTTCCGTTGCCATTTGGAAGGCATTAATCGCAGCTTTGTGATTTTTTTGAGCCACATGAGTAAAAGCTAAATGCAAGTAAAATTCCTCTCGGTGTTCGTCCGCATCTATTGCTTTGTGATAAAATCTAATGGCTTCTGAATCATTATTTTCTGCAGCATAGCATCTGCCGAGGTAGAAAAATATTTCTTCTTCTTGAACAGGCTCTAAGAAAATTGCTTGCGTTAAATGACTTTTAGCATCCTCAATATTGCCTAGGTGAAAATGGCACTGACCTGCACGAAGATATAAATCTGCGTCTGGCTCAAACAATCCGAGCACTTCCTCATAAGAGGTCAACGCTTCTCGATAGTAGTGCAATTCGTAGCAAATTTCAGCACGGTCTCGGTAAGCAAATTCGAAGTCTTCATCAATCAAATACGCATACTCATAAGCCTCAATGGCATCTTCATAGTTTCCTAAGTAAGCATGGGCGTGCGCTAAATTGTACCAAGCGCGAGAAGAATAAGCGTTTTGAACCAAAAGTTCGTCGTGCAAAGCCAAACTTGCTTCGTATTTTCTGGATAGTTCTGTGCAGAACCACATTTTTTCGAGGGCAGCTTGATTTTCATTATTGATATTCAGCGCAGCTTGTAGAGCGTCAAACATAAAGTCATATTGCTCCAGACGTTCATATATAATGGCTTCTGCTAAGTAAACTTCGCTTAATGATTTACTGGAAAAAGTGTTGCTTTTTAAATCTTCAATCAATGCCAAAGCATCTGAACTCATAGAAAGAAAGGAAAATGCTTTTACTTTCAGTAGTTGAATGTTTAAGCAATTGGGGGTGAGAACTTCTGCTTCGTTCAACACTTCTAAGGCTTCCATTTCCTTTTTGACATCAATTAGGAAGTTTGCCTTTTTCTCGTACAGACTGCTAGAAAAGCGATGGCACGCAATCCCATGATCCAAAGTCTCAAATGCACGATTGTACATTCCTTCTTGTTCGTAGTAATCAACTAGCTGTAAGAAAGACTCTTCCTCATAGAAAGCACTACCTCCATTTTGTGTAGTTGCTTCATATTGCGAAACTAAATTAGAAATTTTTGGTGAATAGTCGAAGTTTCCGAAATCCATACGCAAATAATTCTTAGGTACTTGATATTTGATCTACTAAATTTAGTCCAAAACTCGACCTTTACAACGACAATTCTATCTCAAATAAGGGAGCGGTAGCTTTCGGTTAGGAAGTGGTAATTGATATTAGAAATACTTATAAATTGTTAATTTTTAATATGTTATGAATCCTAATATGTCCTTTCTGCTAACTAAAAATGGACAGTTATACTGTTTTTAAAATAGAAATGTTACAAGCAATATAAAAAAATGGGTAAATTATTTTGTTGCAAAATCAAGCTACTTTTTTAATAAAAAATTGTCTGCTTAATGACTGACTTATATCAAGGAAATACGCCCTTTTATTTCGTAATTATGATATTCTAACAATGTCACATTTTTTAATATTGTTACTATTAATGAGCTGGTATAAAACACAAATTACTCCATAAAATTTTTGGTGAGTTCACTTCTTTGTGAGAACAGAATGTATCTTTACCACCAAAATGCTGCATCCCAACCGCACGCTCAACTGTAAAGGACAATTGCTGTTTTTGGATACTCCAATTGTAATGGGTATCCTCAATGTTACGCCCGATTCCTTTTTTGATGGAGGTAAATACAATAGTGGCGATCGAGCTTTATTTCAAGCTGAAAAAATGCTAGAAGAAGGCGCGACCATTATTGATATCGGTGGAATGTCTTCGCGACCAGGTGCAGAGACCATTACTGTGGCAGAAGAATTGAAGCGCGTGCTGACCGTTATTGAACGCCTTCATCAAAAATTACCAACTGCCATTCTTTCTATTGATACCGTACATAGCGAAGTTGCTCGAAAAGCAGTAGAAGCTGGTGCGAGCATCATCAATGACATTTCGGCGGGGAGTATAGACCAAGCGATGTATGAAACGGTTGCTCAACTCAATGTGCCTTACATACTGATGCACATGCAAGGTAATCCTAAAACCATGCAGCTCAAGCCAGAATACAAAGATGTGAAAACCGAAGTGCTTGATTTTATGATTCAAGAAGTTGGGAAATTGAAGGATTTCGGTGTGAAAGATATTGTAATTGACCCTGGATTTGGTTTTGGAAAGCGTTTGGAAGACAATTATGATCTACTCAAAAATATGCATATTTTCCAAATCTTAGGCGTTCCTGTTCTAGCAGGAATTTCTCGTAAGTCCATGATTTATAAATACTTAGAGATAGGTGCTATAAATGCTTTAAACGGAACAACTGCATTGCATATGATCGCTTTACAGCAAGGGGCAAATATTTTGAGAGTACATGATGTAAAAGAGGCAGTGGAAGTGTTGAAGTTGTGGGAGTTACTGGAAAAAATTGAAGATCAGTAATTAGTTCAATAGCATAGTGCAATATGTATTTTTTGTTGGTTTTTATCCCAAAAAATGGCACGAGACCTATAGGAAGTCCATTTAATCTGTTCGATCCGTGTCCAAAGTACCAACCCAATCACTTAAAACGAATCGCCTGCACTGGATTGATTCTAGTAACTAGGTAAGAAGGGATAATTAGGAAAAGAAGAATGACGACCAGCGTTAATAAGTTAAGGAACAAAATAACCCAAAAGTTAAACTCAATTGGCGCGTAAGAAAGATAATAATCAGCCTCGGAAAGCCTAATAACATGAAATTTGTCTTGTAGAAAGCCGAGTGTAAAGCCGATTAAGTTACCCCAAAACAAACCTAAACTAATGATGTAAGCGGCGTAGTAAAGAAAGATTTTTCGGATTTTCCAATTGGAAGTTCCTAGAGCTTTGAGTGTACCAACCATATTGGTGCGTTCTAAAATCAAGATCATCAAGGCAGTGATCATATTGATAATGGAAACAACCAGCATCAAAACAATGATGACAATTTCGTTGATATTTTGCAATTCTAACCATTCAAAAATGGCAGGAAATTTATCTCTTATTGTTTGTGCATGAAGCGTAGTAGAAAGCTCTTCGTTGTAGATATAGTTCGCTAAGATATTGACATCTTCTACATCGTCCACGAAGATTTGGAAACCACTGACTTGCTCTTTGCTCCAACCCAAAATTCTTTGCACTTGTCGAATGTCTACAAAAGCCAGATTGCGGTCGTATTCTTCTAGTCCAGTTCTGTAAATCCCTGCAATTTCCAAGCGTCTAGGAATAACGTTGCCCTTTTCAATGAAGTTGACCTCAATGCGTGAACCAACTTCTGCTTTCAGGCGATCGGCAGTTTGTCGCGAAACCACAATTTGCCTCGACATCGAACTATCCGAAAGTGCCAAAATCTCTCCCTCCAGCAAGTACCTTTGCATAAAGTTCCACGCAAAATCTTCTCCTACGCCCATCAAAATGATGCCTTCAATCGCCTCTTTCGTTTTGATAATACCTGGCTTGGTAGCAAAGGCTTGAATATGAGCAATGCCACCTTCAGTATTTCGCCAAAAAGGTTCTCCAAAAGGCTTACCAAAAAGGTAATATTGATCTAAATATTCAACCTGTCCAACGGTATCTATATGTGGATAAAAACTTTGATTAATATCAATCGGGTACGTATCCGTAAATCCTTGAGCAGCGTCGTAATCCGTGATATGGATATGTCCAAGAAACCCAAAAATCTTCTCCCGAATCTCATTCTTGAATCCCCGAATCAGAGCCGTCGTCAAAATCATAACTGCAACACTCAACGCTACTGCCACTATCGCAATACGAATGATGAAGCGACTAAAGGATCGCTGCCCATCTTCCGATTGATTCGTTGCTACTTTTTTGGCTAGAAAATAAGGAAAATTCAAGTGTATCCTGTTTAAGCAGTTAAAAGTTTTACAAAGGGCATTCGCAGAGTAAGACTTGGTAAGTTTTTAAAACTTGCCGAATCTGCGCTTATTCACCTCATATCCACCACAGCAGCTGTAAAACGGCTCACACAAGTCAAACGCCCTTGCTCATCTGTAATCTCAATGTTCCAAACTTGCAAACTGCGCCCAATTTTTACGGGTTTTGCTGTTCCAGTAACAAACCCTGCTTTTGCCGAACGCAAATGATTCGCGTTTATTTCTACTCCAACAATGGTTTTACTCAAATCTTCGATGCAAAGTAAACCTGCTACGCTGCCCAAAGTCTCCGCCAGAACAACCGAAGCTCCACCATGCAACAATCCCATTGGTTGTTTATTACGATTATCCACAGGCATTTTAGCACGCAGAAAATCTTCTCCCACTTCCGTGATTTCTATGCCTAAATGCCCTGGCATACAAGCATCATTCAAGGCGTTGATGCCTTCAATCGTAAATTCTTTTTTCCAAATGCGTGCTGCCATAAATGCTATATTTTGTAGGGAGGCGACTTAAGTTTTCGCAGTGTCAATCTGAAAAACAAAAACTCGACAAATTGCTTCACCATTTTTATACCCACAAATAAACAGCTTTCAGCGCGGATTTTAGAGATTAATCGCTCTTCTTGACCGCTTTGTTGCTATTTTTGCTGTAAGACAAACACTAAAATCATTTCCTGTCTCAATGAAAATACATAATGGCATACCTTTTATTACTAGAAACTGCAACAGAAATTTGCTCTGTTGGCATTTGTAAAGATGGAAAAATGATCTCGACACAACAAGCCAAAAAGAATTATCAACACAGTGAGCGACTCACTATTTTAATTGAGAAATTGCTGAAAGAAAATGATCTTCAAATGCAAGATTTGAGTGCGATTACTATCAGTAAAGGTCCAGGTTCTTACACGGCGCTGCGCATTGGTACTTCCACTGCAAAAGGGATTTGCTACGCGCTCGATTTACCACTGATTGCAATAGATACGTTGACCGCTCTAGCAGATGCTGCACATAAAAAGGTGAGAGATGACAATACTTATTACTGCCCAATGATAGATGCAAGAAGAATGGAAGTTTATGCAAGTCTTTTTGATGCGCAATTAAATAATATTCAACCAATGCAATCTATGATTATCGACGAAAGTAGTTTTAGAGCGTATTTTGAAAAAAAACAACGCATCGTTTTCGTGGGAAATGGCGCGCCAAAATGCAAAGCTATTCTAACAAATCCATTAGCGCACTTTGAGGATTTGGTTTGTGATGCTTCCCATTTGGCTGCACTAGCACATCAAAAATACGAAACACAGACATTTGAAGATGTCGCTTACTTCGTACCAACTTATGGTAAAGCACCAAACATCACCACGCCCAAGAAAATCGTTTTGTAGTTTAGGGAATTTGTTATTCACACCAGCATTTTCACATAGTACTAAAAGATTAGCATTACATTTTAAACACTGAAGCAAATGAAATACTTCAACTTACTATTTTTCGTTTTTCTTTCTTTTAGTTTTCAGGTGCAGCAAAAACTATTGCTAGAAAAAAATATAGACGCTTCTTACGCACCTTTGTCCCTGAGAAACGAAGATAGTTTGGACGGTATAGAAATCTACAATTTAACTTACTTAAGCGACGGTTTGAAAGTCAAAGGCATGATGGTGAAACCTGAAAAGTCCGGAAAATATCCTTGCATCATTTATAATCGCGGTGGCAATCGGGATTTTGGGGCTTTAGATAAAAGAATTGTTGCTTTCTTCTTAGGCAATTTGGCAAAAGAAGGCTACATCGTCATCGCTAGTCAATATCGAGGAAATGCAGGAGGGGAGGGACAAGAAGAATTCGGAGGAAAAGACGTGAATGATGTGCTCATCTTGACCGAAGTCCTGAAAGAAGTTGAAGAAGCAGATACTAGTCGAATTGGAATGTACGGATGGAGCAGAGGTGGCATGATGACTTATATAGCTTTGACGAGAACAGACAAGATAAAAGCTGCAGTAGTGGGCGGCGCAAATTCGGATTTGACCGTGATTGATCGTCCAAATATGGAAACAGGTGTTTATGCTGAACTCATTCCAAATTACGAAGAAAATAAGGAGGAAGAATTGACAAAGCGATCTGCTATTTATTGGGCAGACCAATTTCCCAAAAATGTTCCGATTTTGTTGCTTCATGGAAACGCCGATTGGCGCGTAAAATCTACGAACTCTTTGAAGCTGGCACTAGAATTTGAAAAGTACCGCATTCCTTATCGCCTCAAAATATTTGAAGGGGGAGATCATGGGATTAGAGAGTTTCGATTGGAAGTGGAGAAAGACATTATCAATTGGTTCAATCGTTATTTGCGGGATGGTGAAGCCCTGCCGAATATGGAGTTTCATGGGAAGTAACTAGAAATAAAAATAAAATAGCTAAAAAAATAATTAAAAAACACCTCTTTTATAACAGAAATTAATTTTACCAACGTCTTTAAATATTGATAATGAGCTACTTGAATACGAATATAAATTTTTTCTTGTACAGAATTTAACGTCAATGTACTTATAACTAGCTGAAAACGCTCTTATATTTGTGACGTAATTGATAGAGAAGAGTAAGAAGCGAGAGATTACCGTATCAATTACCACAGATTTTGGAAACGACTTACTATGGCAATTATAGTCTCATGAATTTGAGCAATCGGAGCATCTTAATGATGCTCTTTTTTTATGCTCCAAAGGTAGATATCTTTCCTGAAAAATGCTTGAAGTCAAGTAGTAGATGCATATTCCAAATTATATTTTTATTGGAAAATAAATAAGATCATGCTCACTCCCAGACACTTTTTTATTTCTTACTCAGCTCGCCCCTGTGGCGGTTCGCAAAGGTTTTCCAGGGCATGAACAGATCATACACTTATTTCATTAACATGATCGGGATCTCCAAAGGAGCATGTTCAATTTTCATGCTTATTCCTGCAAAGGCATCTAAAAAGCAAGCAAAAAAACAGCGGGCTTCAATAAAAATCGAAACCCACCTGATAGCTTCGCCTCAATTGGAAAAAATCGAAAAATTTTTTGATAAAAATAAAAGATAAATACAGAAGTATAGCTGAAAATTTATATAAAATATGTGATAATCAATAAATTACATATTTTTAGAGGATAAGTAAAATATACAGTTTTAAGCTCCAAT
>JBCDFY010000053.1:0-32326 GCA_039176995.1 Bacteroidota bacterium | reverse complement strand
TTATTTCAAAGAACGTTCGGATAAAGAGCTTAAAATCACTTGGGAGTTTACTCGTGAAAATGCTCGCGAAAAATTAAATCGGAGGTATACAGAGGTTAATTCATTCAATCAAAAATTTAAAAAAACTTAAATTACACTGTATTCAGTACACTGTAATTTAAGTTTTTTAAATTTTATTCCGCCGCTTCGCGGCGAAGAATCTTGGGGAGAGAGCGTCATTATTGGGCGTTTCGCCCAATAATGACGCTCTCTCTAAAAAAAATCTGCGCGCCGCAAGGCGCGCCAGATAGCAAAAGCAAAAACTGAGTATTATTCAGTTTACAGCGTACTTCATTTCTCAATGAATTATTGAGCTAGTTTTCTCTACAACAAATGATGTTTTGTGGACAAGGGACTTCTTTGCTCAATAGTCAACAAAAACGATTAATAGATATGAAACGATTTAAGTTTTTCATTTTGTCATTAGCACTAATACTGTTTTTTAGTGCGTGCGAAAAAGAAGAGAGTCATGACCTGTTACCCGCACCTGAGCAGTCGGAAGAGCAACAAGTAGAGTCTAGGAATACCAATGGATGGACACTGAAATGGGAAGATAACTTTGATTTTTTCAACTCTAGCAATTGGACAAAAATTGATGCTCCTGGTGGAATCAATGGGGAGCTTTCTTACATCCGACCGAATAACGTTTGGACTTCCAATGGTAATTTGGTCATTATGACAAATAACGATGGCTACGGTGGGCGAGCTTACACCTCTGGAAAAATCATTTCTAAAAATAAGAAAGAACTCAAGTATGGTAGGGTAGATGTGAGAATGAGAGCAGCAATTACACAAGGTTCACACAATGCGGCTTGGTTGTTGCACAAACCTTGTGATGGTGTCAATCCTTGTGGAAGCGATTGGCCACCAGAATTGGACATCATGGAGGTGATCGGTAGAGAGCCAGATCGTGCTCATCAGACTATCCATACTTCGAAGGTTTACAGGGGTGGTTGTGAATGGAATGGTAGTAATTGTGGTTCTAATTATTATCAAGATGGAGAAACTACTTGGCTGAATCCTTGGCCTGGAAATGCTTTTTATACCTATAGTATTGAATGGGAACCTACCCAGGTAAAGTGGTATATAAATGGAAGTTTGAAACATACCTTTACCCAAAATGGAGTAGATCGCTGGGTGCCAGATGAACTGATGTACATCATTCTGGATTGCACGGTAGGAGGAAGTTGGGCAGGCAGTCCAGATGGCAGTTCTTCTTGGCCACAATATACTTACGTAGATTGGATTAAAGTATATGAAAAAAGTAATGGTGGTGGTAATAATGGTGGCGGCAACAACGGCGGTAATCTCAGTGATGGCAATTATCGCATCAAAAATGTTGCTTCTGGTCATTACTTAACTGCAGATGGTTCTAACACGGAATGGGTGACTCCCTATCAAGCCTCCCTAGGTAATAATTGGGGAAGTCAAAAATGGGTAAAAATAGATATAGGAGGTGGATTTTTCAAACTAGAGCCTCACTGGCCAACTAATCGTTGCTTGACAGCTAACAATAATTCTGGTATCCAAAATGTCTTCCAAGCAGCCTATCAAAATTGGGGGACGCAGAAATGGAAAGCTGTTGATGTAGGCAATGGTCAGTATCGTATAGAAGCCAGTTGGCCAAGCAATGCTACTTTGACAACACCCAACAATAATAATTGGTCTTCTATCAAACAAAATTCGGTTCAAAATAACAATCAGGAAAAATGGATTTTTGAATCTATTTAGAGCGTTGTTTCTTGATGAAGTGAAAACAAAATAAAAGATTCGGCAGTTTTCTGTGTTATGAAAACTGCCGATCTTATTTTACTCCTCCTACTTACGTCTCTACTATTTGTTCACTGCCAATCAGCAACCAACACGCCTGAAGAAAAGCAGCCCAATATTACTTCTCGGCAAAAAAAAAACGTTCTTTCTGACGAATGGATATTAATCTGGAAAGATGAATTTGAGGTTTTTGATACTAGCAAATGGACCAAAGTGAATGCTCTTGGTGGAGTCAATAATGAACAGCAACTGCATTATCCTCAAAATGTTTATATCGATAAGGGTATGTTGGTTATTGAAGCGAGAAAGCAGGACGAATTCGGGACTCATTATGCCAGCGGAAAAATCACTTCTCGAAATAAATTTAGTCTCAAATATGGCAAAGTTGAGCTAAGACTGAAAACAGCTGCTACTTCTGGCACGCAGACTGTTTTTTGGCTGCTCCATGATGCTTGTGATGGCGTTAATCCTTGCATTGGAAATTGGCCACCTGAAATTGATGTGGTAGAAGTACTCGGAAAGGAAGCGAATAAAATTTATCAAGTCATACATTACAGCACTAGTCCAAAAGGACGTTGGCCAGATTGGGACTTTAGTTCCACCGCAACCGAGTTATCTACCTCCAGTTCTCCTAGTTCTACTTTTCATACTTATACGTTGGAGTGGGACACGAATAGTGTTCGCTGGTACATCGATCAACAACTGACAAAGACTTGGATAGCAAATAATCAAAGTAGCTTTTCGCCAGATGAGTCCATGTTTTTAATTTTTAATATAGCTATTGGTGGGGACTGGGCGGGGTCGCCTACCGAAAATTCGATTTGGCCACAGCGTGCTTATTTGGACTGGGTAAGGGTGTACAGAAAAAATCATACAGACCAACCCCAACCTGTTAAAGATTCCAGTTCTATCTTTTATATTCAAAATGTAGCGACTGCTTACTATTTGACAGCGAATGGCCTGGCAAATGGAGAGGTTAGTTTAGTACAAGCAGCTTTAGGAAATAATTGGATTAATCAAAAATGGCGAATCAATCAGATAGAAGAGGAATGGTTCACGCTTCATCCTGCATTCAAAGATAGTCTTGCGGTCACTTTCAGCTCGCAGAATGAGCTACCTATTTTCTTGAGTCCATACAGAAATTTAGATCGTCAGAAGTGGAAAATAGTAGAACAGGAGGAAGGAAAAGTTCACTTTGTCGCTAAGCCATTAAGCAACATGATGTTGAGTGCTAGTAAACATGAAAATTGGTCTTCTATTACCTTACAAGATTCGGAAGATACAATGAGCTCTTGGTTACTAGAGCCAATTACAACTTTGGAAAGAACAAACTAATAGCCGTTCCAACACCTACTTTGCTTTTCACTTTTACTTTTCCTCCATGTCGCTGCATAATCCGTTGGACAATGGTGAGTCCGATGCCTGTTCCTTCAAATTTTTCCCGACTGTGCGCACTTTGAAATAACTCAAAC
Source organism: Bacteroidota bacterium (assembly GCA_039176995.1). Taxonomy (GTDB): domain Bacteria; phylum Bacteroidota; class Bacteroidia; order Chitinophagales; family Saprospiraceae; genus JAAUTG01. The sequence goes on along the minus strand of JBCDFY010000053.1, from coordinate 29,045 downwards.
ACTTTTTTTTGCTTTTCCTTTGGTATACCTACCCCATTGTCTTGTATCACCAAAATATTGTAGTCCTCAACTGTCTCACTGAATATTTTGATGATAGGCATTCTCACAGGCGTACTAAATTTCACTGCATTACTCATCACATTCGTCAAGACTTGCCTGATCAACATCCTATCGCCCTTCACGATGGGAAGAGGATTGCTAATTTCAAAATCTATAGCTCTAGCCTCTGGTGAAGTGTTTTTAGTCTTGTCAATCAAGAATTGGAGCAGCTGTGCTAACTCTATTTCTTTTTCTAAAAGTGGTAAGTGATCTACTTTCGCATAGCGGTTGATCCCATTAATCATCGAGTTCATTTCGTGCAAAGATTTCTCGAATTCCTGTATATACTCAAGGGTTTTTGTGTCTAAACGCTCTTGGTTGCTAAGCAAAAGATGAACTAGATTATTGGCAGTGGACAGCGGCATTTTCAGGTCGTGCCCAATCATATAATTGAAGGACTTTAGCTCTTCCTCTTTTTGAGCGGCGAGCTGTCGTACATTTGCAACCATTTCTTTTTGCTGCTGCAATCTAGTTTTAAGCACATTTTGCAGACGTCCCAGCTGGCGTCCCAGCAAAAGCGGATTAGAATCTGTTTTGGATAATTGGATAACTTCTTTCGTCCAGGCAGAAAGGGTATCTTCTTGATCGCTGATGGCTTGTTGAGTAGCCTCTGAAAGCTGTAATTTGTTAGTGTTCAATTCTTTGGCTAGTAGATAAATATTTTCGTTGAGTTCATATTTAATCTGTTGATTAGAAATGAGTACCCTTCTTCTGCTTTTCCATAAGATCAAAACAATGAAGAGGCTAATTAACGCTAAGCTAATCAATAGGTTAGCCATACTGGTTCGCTCCTGTTTTACCCGCAATAGTTCACGCTCCTTTGATACTATTGCCAGTTGTTTTTCTTGCTCTGCCAAACGTTTTGTTAAAAGCTCTACGTTCTGCAATTTGAGTGTCTCAATTTTGTTTCTATTCGTTTTGGCCCTTTGAAAATAGATAGAGGCTTGTTCAGACGCCCCTCGACTAGCTGCAAGTTGTCCCAGAATGGTCTCCAAATCCGATAGCAACAAAGGACTCTGTATTTGTTGCACCAAACGGTAGGTGGACTCTATATTTGCTGCTGCTTGTTCGTATTTCCCCATACGGAAAAGCAATGTTATCTTTTTGGCTTTTGCTTTGCCTTCTTGAAAAATATTGTTATTGCTTTTCGCACAATCAATGTATTGGTCAGTAAGCATTGTTGCTATTTCAAATGACCGATTGTTTGTGTATAAATCTATAAGAATGCTCGGGTCATCAAAGCAGGAATTACTCGCTATCAATTTTTGAGTCAAAACTTCAATTTGGCTGAGAAAAGCGGTATCCTGTTGATATTGAAGATATTTGGTAATCATTTTTTTCAATTCAAACTGCTTTGCTTCTTTTTGCTGACCTGCTAGAAGAGCCGCTTGCTCAAATGCCGTTTCTGCTTTTTTGTAGATACCCAATTCAGTGTAAAGGCGAGCTCGCAGACTCCAGCTCCACATTTCATATATCATATTCTCCTCTTTCTGTGCCTTCAACGTGAATTGCTCACAATGATATATAGCATTGTAGTAATCTTGGCGGTCTAACATATTTTTGATGTAAGGAATATAGGCTAAAGCATAGTTCTTAGTAGAATATTGCTCGTTGAATGCGATGGCTTTTGCCAGATAATACTCATTGCTATCTACACTACTTTTTTGAGCATAAATCGCTCCTTTTGTACAATAGGAAGACAAGAGTTGATCGTGTAATTGATTTTCAATTAAATAATTTTTTTGAGCCAAAATTTGATCTACTACCAGCAAAGTAGCATTCAAGTTCTCTAGCTTATTGTGATAAATATTCATCACTTTGAGTGTACATCCTAGTTCCTTGTGTTTATCCCTCAAATTTCTATACAACCAAGCTGCTTCCTGATAGGCTGTTATCGCTGTGGTGAAATCCTTTTCCAATTCCAATGATCTAGCAATCAAAATCCACAAAGCAGCCATTGAAATTCGGTCATCGCGTTCCTGTGCTGCAACAACTGCTTCAAAGGTAAGATCGCATAGCTTGTACATCTCTCCTGATGTGTAGACTATTTTCCCTTGCTCTGCAAAGGTGATTTGCTCTTCCAATGTCTGAATGCAATCAACAGAAGATAGCGTTTCCTTAAAGAAATCAGAAGAAAAGGAATTCAATGGCGTATCACTGGCAGAGACTAAGCCCGATAGCAAGCAAAGGAATAAAGTCAACCTAAGCATAAGCATTCTCGCTTTTGTAGATATTTATAGCTTCTACTTTTTTGCTGACTCCTAGTTTTCGATAGATATTTTTGATGTGATATTTGACGCCATGCGTACTGATATTTAAAAAATAAGCGACTTCATCATAAGCATATCCATCTGAAATAAGTTGTAGGATTTTTAGTTCTCGGGGGGTCAATAAATCAAAATCTTTATTTCTAGGTTGAAATTGTGTGATTAAATTTCTTGCCATAGCAGGAGAAATAAGTGCGCCTCCTTCTTGTAGTACTTTGATGAACTTAGGCAATTGTAATGCAGCGAAATTTTTCAGGAGATAACCTGTTGCACCATTATGGAAGGCTTTCAGTAAGGTTTTTTCCTCCTCCAAACCAGTTAGCATGACGATTTCACTCTTAGCGAACCTCTTCTTGATAGCAGGTAAACCTTCTAAACCTGATTTTCCAGGTAAATCAATATCCAAAAAAATGAGATCAAGACGAGTTCGGTCATGGATACTTTCAAAAAAGGCTTCGACACTACCCACAGCAAGTAAGACTTGAATGTTGGGTTGTAGTCGAAGGGACTCTTGCAAACTTTTTCGGTAAGAGACATTATCTTCTACGAAAGCGACTTTGAGCATGTGTTTTGTTTATTTATAGCTTTTGCCTTTGGGACAAAACAAATAAAGCTAGATAGATCAATTTAAATCCAGTGCAGCGATCTATTTATCAGAAGAGATCTTTTGTGAATGCCGTACTTGTACAAAAAAGTTCGTTTACTTACTATTCAGCTGTACTTTATTCAAATATAAAGGCATTATTCAATAATAAAACAATAAAATTATCATTTTAACAGCAATAAAGGTAAGATTTAAGTCTTATTGCTAAATTATAATTCTGTTTTTATGGTGTACACAATGTACTCCTCTAGCGTAGCCAGTTGATGGAATTTCAGATAAGCTCTTAGTTGGTATTGAATTTTATTGATTCGGAGATAGACCGCCTCATTTGATTGGTAGAGCATTTCACTAACTTCTCGAATGGTGGAGATGAACTATGACAAGATTTTTCTGTGAAGGGCACAAAACGACTAATACTTTTATAAAGCTGCATTTTCATGTTGGGCAAGTTTTAGTAAGAGGGTAAAAGAACATGGGTATTGTCTCCCTTCACTTTCGGGAATCTTTTATAGAAGTGCGATTTATTACACCCACACGCACACACACAAAAGTCCAGCTACGGATTATAACTTTGAACTCGCTAACTCCTGCAAAGTCTTCAGCAGATGGTCTTTCTTGCGTGAAGAAACAGGAATTTCTGTTCCATTGGAAAGAACGAGCAATCCACCATCACTTTTACTAAACCGGGTGATGTGATTGTAGTTCACCAGGTGCGAATGATGTGAGCGAATAAAGCCCCATTTGGAGAGCATTTTCTCGTATTCTTTGAGGTTGACAGAAGTGAGAATTTCTTGCCCTGATTCTAGGAAAAAGCGCGTGTAACCACCATCGGCAGCACAGTGTAAAATCTCTTTAACTTTGATGATATAGATGTTATCAGCATCTTTGAGCATCATTTTGCTTTCTTGTCCTGACCAGTTGTGGAGCAAGAGCGAAAGCGAGGTGTCGGTAATTGTTTTTGAATACATCTGAGTTACTTTTTTGACCGCCTCCACCAGATGTTCTGGGTTGACGGGTTTGAGTAAATAATCGGTGGCACTCAAACGAAAGGCGTCTATGGCGTACTGATTGTAAGCAGTGACGAAAATAACTTGAAAGTTGCGTGGATGCACAGTTCGCAGAAAATCTATGCCTGAACCATCAGGCAATTCTATATCCAAAAAAACTAAATCAAAAAGTGTTGTTTTGGATAATTTTATAGCTTCTTTTACGCTACCCGCTTCTCCAACAATTTGGATGTCAGGACAAAAGGCGTTGAGCATTTGTGCTAGTCCTTTACGCACATTTTTTTCGTCTTCTACTAATATAGCTTTCATTTATTTGACGGTTTTCACGCCTGACCGTGGATGGTCTTTTTTGTTTGACAGTTTACGGCAGACGCTTAGTGTAGTGTGTTTCGGTTGTAATAGTTAAACAATTTCTCAAGTAGTCAACGGAAACTGAAAAACTACTCGTGTTCCTCTTTCGGGTAAATCTTTCACCTCAAAGGAAAATTGCTGCTTAGCAATTTGGCTGAGGAGTTGCACACGATCTTTGGTGATGGACGTAGCCAGAGATTTGTATTTCTTTTTGATGTTCAGTTGCAAGGCTTGCTCCCTACCAATTCCATTATCTTCTACGAGTAATTTGAGCCGATTACCTTCGCTAAGAAAGCGAATTTTGATTTTTCCATTTTCTACACTATGTACTTTTCCGTGTTCGATCGCATTTTCGACGAAGGGCTGCGCCATCAAAGGAGGAATGAGCGTTTCCCAGCGATTCAAGCCTTTTTCAACTTCTATTTCGTACTCAAATTCGTGGTTGTGTCGCAATTGTTGAAGGGATAAATAATTTTCTAATGTTCTGATTTCATCTTCCAAAGTAATGTAAGTCTCACCGCTGTATTCTAAAATTTGACGCATCAACTCGGCAAAGCGAGAGAGGTAATGCACTGCTTTGGTTGTATCTTTTTTGTTGAATAAGAAAGTTTGTATTGAAGATAGTGCATTGAATAGAAAGTGCGGATTCATTTGCAAACGCAGCAGGCGCTGTTCTGCTTCGCTGGCGATGCGTTGATTTTTAAGAATGCGTTGTTGGCTAAATAGATAGAGCGAAAAAAGAGCAAACAAGGCAACCGCTACAATGCCTAAAATGAGTAAATTACGTTGCTTAATCTGTAAGGTTTGTAAAGCAGCTTGCTGACTTAATTCTGCTAGTTCGCGTTCCTTTTTCTCACTTTCATAGAGACCTTGTAAAGCTTGGATTTTTGCTTCGTTACTAGAACTGAAAATACTATCTTCTACTTCATCATACTGATCTTGATAATTGAATGCTGTTTCGTATTGTCCTGCGCCTTTATAGGCATTCACCAAGGCATGAAGCGCGTTGTATTCAATAGTAATACCGCATTCTTTTGCACCTTCCTGAGCTAAATGAGCATACTGAATTGCTTCTTGATGTCTCCCAAGATGATGATAAGCTAAACTTTTGTAATAGGGAACGCCGTGGACAAGTGAACAATCGTGCTTGGTAGGTGGGCTAAGGTTTAAATAGAATTGTAAACTATCCGCGTAGCTCAAAAGAGATTCATAATTTTTGCTTTCTAATTCAATCATTAATCTGGAATAAAGACTACGTTTGATGCCCTTTTCGTAATTCATTTCCTTTGCTAAGTCAATGGCTTTTTTACTACAAATACGAGAACTATCTATCAGATTTAAATTTTTGTAGGAAGTAGCTGTATTCAACAAAGTAGTTACTAGAACCAAACTATCTTCGGTTGCTAGGTTTCCAGAGAGTACTATTAGTGCTTTTTTGTTGAACATTAATGAACGCTCGAACTGTCTGCCTCGTGTATTCACAATAGCTAAGTTAGAGTAAGTTGTTGCTAGGTCATTTGTCAACCCAATTGCCTCTCCAATTTTAGCAGATTTAATGTAATATTCATTAGCTTTTTCATAATTCTCAAGGTTGGAATAAATAGTACCATAAGCATTGTACACAATACTTAGTGCTCTTTTATCATTCCTACGTTCTAGTACTTTTTCACAAGCTTGAAAGGAACGTAATGCGGCACCATAATCCTTGTTTTGCCAGTGCATTTGTCCAATCAAGAAATGATACCGATCTTCTCCTTCACTGAAACCGTATTTACGGGAATAGGTTAGCCCCAAATTGGCATAGTAAGTGATAGAGTCAGTAGAGGTATTGTAATAATAATGGAACTTCGCAATTTCAAAAGCAATTTTTGCTTTTGTACTATCAGAATAGTTGTCCAGCTCTACTTTTAGGCTATCAATAATAAGATTTTCCTGTGCGTTGGAAAGGAAAAGTGAGGAAAGTGCGATAAATAATAAAGAGATTCTTTTCATGTCATGGAATTGAAAAATGATTAAACTTTCTTCAATTGGTGTTTTATGCGATGAGAAGGTTTTAGGAGTAAAAGTCTGAAAATCAAATGGTTGGGAAGTTAACTAGGCGAGAGAATCAAAAACAGTCAGACGAATATAAATATTCGCCTGACTAATAAAAGAATCTCCATCGCATTATTCTTTCTCGTGTAGCGAATTAATCTATTTATTTGCTTACGATGAGAGCCTCTCTATCCACGTGACCAGTAATCAGATTTTTCAGGACGACGTGATACAATCCATTTGGCAGTTCTTGAACGTCAAGATTCAAATGGCTCGTCGTATTTTCTATGCTCATTTTCTTTACAAGTTGTCCTACATTATTGATGACCTCCAATTCGTAAGTTTGCTGTGCTTGCAAATTGAAGCGAAGCATCACATTGGTCTGTGCAGGATTCGGGAAAAGTTGCAAAACTTCCTTACTGTATATCAGAGGATTATCATCAATAATTGGTGTACTGATTGCTGGCATTTGCGAGTCCGCTGAACCGATGTACAAATCATCAATTGCCATATCACTTCTTGATCCACTACCCGTTGTTCCGACAATTCTGATGCGCAAACTGCTCACATTATAAGGCGAAAGATCAATTTCAGCCGTCTTCCAAACATTGCCTTGATCGCCACTTTCTCCCCAAATCGAAGCATTCCAAGTAGAACCGCCATCTTCACTCAATTGTACTTCTAAGGAACCCATTTGATTGCCATACATATGATATTGGAAGCTAAAAACTGGATTGGCTACATTGCTCAAATTCAAGCATCTCCTAGTAGTCAATACGGCTGTTTTGTCAGGGTTCTTCTTTCCAGAAGATTCTATATGGCGATAAAAACTACCCTGAGCTGCGTTGTCTGGTCCTGTATTATTCGTTGGTGTCGCACCACTACGCTTTCTCCAATGTGTATCGTCATCTAAATTTTGCTTGAACAAACCAGTGCCGTCTTCTAAGTCATTGGTGTAGGGCCAGCCACCGTTTTTAGTACTTGCGCAAGCCGTAAATTCACTCAAAAAGACACTTTTTTCTAAACTGCAACCACTCAAATCCGTAATCGTCACTTGATAGTTACCTTCATCTAAATTTTGGATGTTTTGAGTCGTTGCGCCATTTGACCAGTTGAAGGAATATGGAGTAGTGCCACCACTGACGGTTAGACTGATAGTACCATCGCTATTGCCAGAAGTCGAAACAGCAGATAAATCTACTACTAATTCAGCAGGTTCAGGAACAAACACTTCTACTACATCCCAACAATTATTTGCGTCCGTAATGGTTGCATTATAAGTAGCTGATTCTAAATTGTTTAGTGTGGTGAAACCTATATCTCCTGTTGACCACTTGATGGTGTAAGGTTGTTGTCCAGGAGTAGGAAAAGATAGCACAATACTTCCATCTTCTTCGCCAAAACAGCTTACGGGAGTTGCTGTACCATCGGCATCAAATACGCACGGATTGGTATCTTCTACTTTGATTCCATCTAGTGCAATGTCTGCTTCGTTAGCAGTAGTACTCGTAAAGCCTGCTACGAAACGAAATCGAATACAATCCATACCACTATAAGCACTCAGGTCAACCGTATTGCTCTGCCAACTATTTCCTTGATCTCCAACGTGAGATCCTAAACCTGCGGTCCAAGTATATCCACCATCCGTAGAAATTTGGAAATTCAATTCATTGATCTCTGCTCCCCACATATGATAGTTGTAGGTAATCTGTGGAGTATTCAATGCGCTAAAATCAAAGCAAGGACTTTCTATAATAGCATTTGGATAGCCAAAAGGTGCTTCATCCGCATCCAAGGGTTGAATATCCGCCTCTGCATAAATGTACTTTTGCCCTTCAAAAGCATTAGATGGGCCAGTGTTAGCAGTAGGTGTTGTTCCTGTATTGACTAAGAAATCACCATACAAAACACTTTGATAGAAAGGAACATTGTCCCATCCTTGAAATCCGTTTTCAAAGGTGTAAACTCTTGGATACGAATTTACCTTAAAGGCACAGGGTGCTGGTTTTGAACAATTTAAGTGAGCTCGATCGTTCTGAATGCTATATTGCATTCTTGCAATCTGCATTGGAGTAAATTGAGATCGACAGGCATCCCCTGCCAAGGACATAATGTTGTCTTCCATAGGTACGTAACCATCTTGGTTGGCATCTAAGAAGTTACCTACATAACTACAAGTATTTCTGTCATATGCACCTGAACGATAGAAACCTGGATCAGCAGGTGTATCACAGAGTTCATCCCCAGCAGTAGCACAATTTGGATTATTAAGCCGATCAACTAACTCATCAGAGTAGCCACTGCCCGTAGAATTTCTATGCGTGGGATACAGAGAAAAATATAGCCCTGCTAGATAACTTGCCACCGTTTCCTTGTCATAGCCTAAACAAAAGGTGGTAATCATAATTCGATCCTTTGGATCACCCGGTAGGCTGGCATAACCACAAGCACTGCTGCCATTATAGATTAAATCTTTTACAAAATAGAAATTGACAACGCCAGATACGTCATAAGGATCAAGTGCAGATGCTTCGGCAGGATAGTTGAAATTGTACAGGTTGGGATTATTATTAATGTACTTGATTTTGTCGCAGTTGTATAGTTGTATTCCCGCAGGTAACAATAGTGCATTCAAATCCTTTAGCAAATAAGTGTATCCAAAGAAATCAAAGCCATATGCATATTGTCCGTCTCCTACAAAATGAGCTTGAATAGGAATCCAAGTCACATTGCTACTGGATTTTGCTCGCTTGGAGTAAGCATCTTTGAATCGATGAGCATTTTCTAATACATAAGCAGCTCGCGCTTCTCTTGTCTGATCTAAGTATTTCTGAGCTTTAGGACTTGGAGTATCTCCAATAATCATTGGTGCTTGATCGGTAGTTGAAGTGACCTCCTGTTTTTGGTAATTTGTTTGAGCCTCTAAAAAGCTTTGAGCTTGGCTACTTATCGTAAAGAAGCAGCATAAAGCAATTAGGTGTAAAATAGATTTTCGCATAAAGTAGTGGAAATGTTGTGGTTATTCACAAAAAATCTAGGAACTAATGTGATAATCAATCGATTAGATTCCAAGAATGTTATTTGCGAATAAGCTATGTTATGGTAAAATAATTTGTCCTGCGTGACGTGCTGTTGAACACAAATTAAAATCCTATTCCACTACGAAACTTGGAGGATGAATAAGTGTCAGAAATGTAGAAATAAGTGTAGCCAGAAAGGAAATAAATGTAGAACGGAGAAAGATATTGTCGGGAAAGTATTTGGGATTTTTGAATGTGTAAGTGTTTTTAAAAGAGTGGCATGGATTGTTTGCTAGAGAAGCTGGGGTTCAGAGTCGGACACTTCTGAAAGCGTCCGACTCCGAAACCTTTGATCTATTAACTACCAGATTCCTTTTTCTGTACTTTTTCCTTGGTAGACTTTTGGTCTGCATTTAGTACTTCCTCTTTTTCAGCAGTTTCTTGTTTTGCCGTTTTAGCTCCGAAAACTTGCCTCAACTTCATTTCTAGTTCCGCACCGCGCAAATTGCGCGCCATAATTTTGCCTTCTGCATCTACTAAAACGGTACTTGGAATAGAGCGCACCGAATACAATGCTGCCACATCGTTCTGCCAACCTTTCAAGTCACTGACTTGTGGCCAAGTCAACTTATCTTGTTCAATAGCTTGTAACCAACGTCCTTTTTGCTTATCCAAACTCACACCCAAAATCTCAAAACCTTGATCTTTGTACTTTTCGTACATTTTCACCACATTTGGATTTTCTCGGCGACAGGGACCACACCAACTCGCCCAAAAATCTACCAAGACAATCTTGCCTCTCAAATCGCTTAGTTTTAAGTCCTTTCCTTCAGGTGTCTTTTGTGAAAAATCGGGAGCCTCTCCGCCAATGATAAATGATTGAGCCGCCGCCATCTGACCCTTTATCGTTTTGGCAGCAGCAGGTGAAGTGGCTTGATATCTTTCTACAAATTGCTCTCCGAAGACTACAAAATTGGAATGGTTTTGGCTTCTCAAACCTGCAATAATGCCTGATAATGCCAATTGATACGTTTGCGATTGAGCAGGAATTTCATTCAAAATATCCTCTAAAAGTGTTTGATGAACTTCCAGTGGATAATTGAATTTGCTGATCGTTTCTGAGTAACTTTTTAGCGATTCAAATACCCAAGCATTTTGGTGATAGGCTTCGTCTTTCCAATCCACATACTTGAAATATTCGCTTGCGAAGTAGTCGTATTCACTTTGGTAGCCAGCGCCATTGTTGATGAAGGATAAATAGGTGTTCAGTGCAACAATTTTTCCTAAATAAGGGTAGCGTCGTTGAGAATTTTCTAGTAATTCTGTCTTCAACTTATCCAAAGAAGCCAATTCTGTGGCAAGTACTTTCATTTCTTCCTCGTTGCCTCTCGCCGCTTGAATTTTTCTTGCTACACCTACCGTTGAACTATTCAATTCGCGCATTTGAGAACGAACTTCTAAATACTCTTTGTTCAAAGGAGAAGTTTCCACCTTGGCAGAACGAAAGGAACGACAACCACCTGATAGAACGACATCTTGTTCCGTTCCCAAAATAACAGGAAGTGCGTTATTTCCTGCCGAACCAATGTAGTAAAATTGCTCATCGGAACTCGGAAAGCTGTACTCAAACTGATTTTCGGTTGTCTTATTTAGAAAGCCCACTTTCTGCATTTCCACGCCATTGAACTGATAAGCAATTAGTGCTTTGGTGTTAGCGCAACTCGCATCGCCTTGAAAAGTCACTTTTACTTGATCTTGCCCGAATGCCACAATAGATAGACACGCCAATAGGACACAGGAATATAATTTATACATATTTGAAGTTTTGATTTTAGTAATTTTTTACCGTATAGCCACAATGATATGCTCACGTAGTGCACATGAGCTCTGATCATCTCTGTCATACAAATTAAATCCTTACAACGGAGATTGACCTTCTAAACTTGCGTTCAAAGTTAAGAACTATTCGAGGCAATCCATTTTCTTTGACACGTTCTTAACGGTTTGGTAGTTATCCACAAAGAAACAAAGGACATAAAAGAAAAGGAAAGAATCAAGAACCTTTGTTTTCATTGTTCCTTTGTGGTTCATAGAGCAGAAACTAGCATAAAAATTCTAATCTTGCCTATTGACTTCTTAACTTTCAGGTTCATTTACAAAATAAAATGAACAAACTATGAAACGCAGAGATGCCATCCGAAATACAGCTTTGGGCTTGGGTGCAATGTCCGTCGCTTCCGCTTGCAATGCGAATACTGAGGCTAAAGAAGAACAACTAGAACAAAAAACAACAGAAGCAATGAAAGGAAACATCAATCATTCCGTTTGCCGTTGGTGCTACAATGATATTCCATTAGAAAAGCTATGCGAAGGTGCGCAAGATATTGGGATCAAGTCCATTGAATTGACAGTACCGAGCGAATGGGATTTGCTCAAAAAACACAATCTAACTTGCGCTTTGGGAACGCACGACAAAGCAAGTCTAACCGAAGGCTTTAATAATCCCAAATTTCATGCCGCTTTGCAAGAAACTTATATCAAATTGATTGACCAAGCTGCGGATGGCGGTATCGAAACTATTATCGTTTTTTCAGGTAATCGCGGAGAAATTAGCGATGAACAAGGCATCGAAAATTGTGCAGTGGGTTTGGATAAAGTCGTCAAACACGCTGAGCAAAGAGATATACAAGTAGTAATGGAATTATTGAACAGCAAAGTCAATCATCCTGATTATCAATGCGATAAGACACCCTGGGGCGCAGCTTTGGTAGATAAATTAGGTTCTTCCAACTTCAAATTGCTCTATGATATCTATCATATGCAAATCATGGAAGGAGACATCATCGCTACCATTCGCAAGTACAAAGATTACATTGGACATTACCACACGGGCGGCGTGCCAGGTCGCAATGAAATCAACCTAAATCAAGAGCTAAACTATCCTGCGATCATGAAAGCGATTGTAGAAACGGACTATAAAGGCTTCGTTGCGCAAGAGTTTATTCCGACTTACGAAGATCAGTTGGCGGCGTTGAAGGAAGGCGTGATGATTTGTGATGTTTAGATCAAAAATAAATGATTCTTTGATAAATTTTGCTGAATGCATATTTACCGACCTTCGCAGCTTCGCTGCTCGGTCGGTAGGAGGTTAAAAAGTGCAGACATAACGTTCTGTGCAACAGAACTTTATGTCTGCACTTTTTAAAAACCTTTGCTGTGAACTGCCAGAGGTAGCGATGCGGCTTTTACGCTAAATTGCAAAAGTTGTCAAAGAATCAAATAAATTTACTGGATAACGGGAAGTTGTCCAGTAAATTTGAGCTAGAATAGCCAACCGAGTGCTAGCTCAATTCCTTTACGATTATCTAATGCACGCGACAATGGAGAAGTGGTAAAGGCATACGTATCATAACTAAGCATAATCATCAAATCTTTATATTGCCAGCCCAACAATCCAGTGATGGAGGCAATTCCATAATTATTGTCAGATGCATCAAGACTGCGCCTCACGATCCTGGGGTAGATGCCAAAATGAAGTTTGTAGTTGTCTATTTCATCTAATTTATACACACTTGAGGTGCCTAAGATCAACATTTCAAATGAGCCTTGTGTGAAGTAAGCCAAACTCGGGCTGAATTGTAATTTGTCACTAACCGAGAACTGGTAGGTTACATGCACACTCAGACGAGCATTAAGGCGACTAATTGATCGTTCATTAATGGAAATATCAGGACGATTCAGATGAAAAATTCCTATGCCTAAGTTAAATTGATTCTCATTTTTTCCTAGAAATGTCCACATTAAACCGGCATTTACGCTAATACTTAGTACACTAGGGTGAGTTAGAGAATCTCCAGGTAAATTTAAGTTGAATCCACCGTTTCCATTGTGCTGACTTGGCCAAGTCAAACTTTCAATATTAATGGAGCGTTGACTTAAACCAATGCCTCCACTTCCTGTAATTATTTGATTTTCACTGAATCGCTTGTGATAAGCTGCTGACAACGTACTTGAAATAGTCGAAAATTTGCTTTGTCCAGCTCTATCACCTGTAAAAGAACCTCCTACTCCAATTTGATCTTTTTTTAGTTGGATTCGATGATCATAGGCTAAGTTGTAAGTCTGAAAAGCACTATTTCCTAGAACACTTACCCATTGTCTCCTGTAATTGAAAAGCAAACGATGATTATTTTCATTATCAATTTGACCGGTCAGACTTGGGTTGAGTAAAGCAGGAGCGTTAATATACTGAGAAAAGATCGCGTCTTGAGCATGGATAATTTGAAGTAAGCTAATTACAAGGAGAATGGTCAATAAGGATTTCATAGATATATTTTTCAGTGAGTCAATCAATGATTTTTTAGCATTTGGCAAAAAGTGCATTGTCTTTTTAGTATAGCTTTGTAGAACATTTATTTCCAAGGATTATTTATAGAACGAAGAAAATGAAATATCAGTACAAATTATCGTGAATCATATACGTTAACCTTTTTTGCTTAATAGATGATGTAATTCACTAATACACAAAAATCCAAACACTATACAATACGGTACATCTATATCGAAATATAAATTTTTATAGCTCAAACAGGACTGTTCGAGCTACGTTTTAAAGAAATCATCCGACAACTTATGAAACACCTATTTCCACTATTAGCAATTTTATTGTTCGCAAATTCTCTCCTTTCTCAATCGGTCAGCTTAAAGGGGGTGTTACAAAATACTGATAATGAATCAGTTATATTTGCAAATATTGCTTTGTATAATGCAAATGATAGCAGCTTGATCAAAGTGGAAACGAGCGATGAAGCAGGCGTTTTTAGAATAAAAGATTTACAAGCAGGTGTGTACTATTTGACGGCAAGTTATGTTGGCTTCGCCGATATTCGTAAAGAAAATATCCAACTTACCGCTGATGAATCATTAGATTTAGGAGTCTTAACTTTTGCTACTTCTGCGGTGGAACTAAATGAAGTTTCTGTCACTGCCCAGCGTGCTATGGTAGAAATCAAGCCCGACCGAACGGTCTTCAATGTGCAAGGTACGGTGAATAGTGTTGGTTCGGATGCGATTTCTTTGCTTCGTAAAGCACCTAGCGTCACGGTAGATAATAATGATAATATTAGCGTTCTTGGGCGAGCAGGTGTTTTGCTGTATGTGGATGGAAAACGTCTACCACTGACAGGGCAAGAGTTGAGTAACTATTTGCAAAGTTTGCCCGCAGAGCAAATTGATCGTATTGATATCATTACTAATCCAGGTGCGAAATATGAAGCAGAAGGTAATGCAGGAATCATTGATATTCGCCTGAAAAAAGACGAAAACTTAGGCGCAAATGGTTCATTGACTGCAACTGGAAGTCAAGGACGTTTTGCAAAAGCGAACACCAATGTAAGCGGTAACTATCGCAACAAAAGAGTAAATATATTCGCGAATGCTGGTGTTGGCTATGGTAAGATATTTCACAATATGGACTTCCAGAGCCAACAGAACGGCTTATCATTGACTGAAAAAGTACGCAGCATCAATACTTGGGATTATGGAAACCTTCGCTTAGGAACGGACTTCTTTCTGAATAAAAAACACACACTAGGATTTCTAGTAGAAGGTAGGTTATTCGGTGGAAATCGAAATGATTTTAATCGAATCACATTAGCTCAATTGGATGCTCCAACTTCGATTGATAGCATCTTGATTGCAGATAATAATGCAGATGACTCCAGGACACAAAATACCTGGAACCTTAATTACCGCTTTGATAATGGTAAGGGGAGAACAATAAATATTGACTTGGACTATGGGCGATATAAGAATGACAGTGACCGTTTTCAACCCAATCAATATTTTAATTCAGCAGAAACACAAATACTGACCGAAGTGATCAATACCTTCGAGACACCTACTAATATTGAAATTTCAACTTTCAAAATTGATTTTGAAGAAAAAATGTTAGGGGGTGTTTTGGGCATCGGTTCTAAATTGAGTCGAGTCGTTTCGGATAATACATTTCTAGTTTTTGATGTTATTGATGGCGTTTCTGATCGTAACGATCGTTCTTCTAATTTATTTAAATACGAAGAAAATGTTTACGCAGGTTACATCAACTTTGCGCGTCCATTGGCGAAAAATTGGAACTTGTCCGCAGGTCTGCGTACAGAGCAAACCGATGTATTTGGTGATTTGCAAGTCTTTTTATCCGAATTGCGGCAACCACCTGTTGATTTAAACTATCTGAACTGGTTTCCAAGTGCAGGTTTGACCTGGCAGGTTGCACCACAGCATAGTTTGGCACTAAACTATGGTCGCCGAATCAATCGTCCAGATTACAATATTCTCAATCCTTTCAATGACAAACTAAGCGAGATTTCTTACCAAAAAGGAAATCCTTTCCTTAATCCTGAAATCGTCAATAATATTGAATTGGGCTATACTTTGGCATATCGCTATAACCTCAAATTGGGTTACAGTAAAACCTTGAACCAAATCACCCGTCTAATTGCACCCGATGAAATCGACCCAAGAGCCAATTTCATTACTTGGGAAAATTTAGCCAATCAAACGACCATTAGTTTTAACATCAGTGCACCTGTCCAAATAAGCGAAAAATGGAACGCTTACTTCAATGCCACTGCTTCTCATTTAGACAATCAAGCCAATTATGGAGAAGGTGCAATTGTGGATGTACAAGTCTTCACTTATATGATTTTCCAGCAGCATACTTTCAATTTGCCTTCCAAATTTCAAGCAGAAGTATCGGGCTATTTCGCTGGACCAGGCGTTTGGGGTGGTGTATTTGAATACGAATCCAATTGGAGTTTGGATGTGGGTTTGCAACGTCGTTTTTTAAAAGAACAGCTGAATGTTCGATTGAGTGCGAGCGATCTATTTTACCAGACAGGCTGGGATGGTATTTCTAGTTTCAATGGCTTAATTTCTGAAGGTGGTGGACGTTGGGACAGTCGTAGAGTGAGCTTAAGTTTGAGCCACAACTTTGGGAATCAGAAAGTGAAATCGCGCAAGCGGAAAACGGGTATCGAGGATGAGGCAGGACGTGTGAGTAGTGAGAATTAATGAAATAAACTTATCTTGTTGATCTGAATCAATCCATTTCAAGCAATGAATAAATTTTTCCTATTCTTGACATTATCTTATTTCACTATTCAAATAACCTTTGCACAAGAAATTATCCAACTTCCCATCACAAAACAAGACAATAGTATTGCTTGGCCAAGCGAAGAAAAAGAATACCATTCTGATATTTGGGATACGGAAGTGCTGACTAATGTCGCTCAACCGAGTATGGAAGTATATCTTCCTGTGGCAGGAACAGTAAATGGAACAGCGGTAGTCATTTGCCCAGGTGGAGGTCTGTATGCACACTCTATCAATAGTGAAGGAAGACAAGTTGCTCAATGGTTGGCACAGCGTGGCGTAACAGCTTTTGTCTTGAAATATCGTTTGGTGCCAACAGGTGAAGATGCAACTAAACAAATCAATGAAGATGGAGCGCAAGTTTATGTGAAAGCGCGGAAAATACTGCCCTTTGCAGTTAGTGATGGCTTGAATGCTATTGAATACATCCGCAAGAATGCAGAGAGCTATCAAATTGATCCTCAACGAATTGGAGTCATGGGCTTCTCTGCGGGTGGAGCAGTGACAATGGGTGTGACTTTTAGCTACACAGCCGCAAATCGACCAAATTTCATCGCGCCAATTTATGCTTGGATGGTCATTATGGACGAGTATGAAGTGCCCTCGGATGCGCCACCAATGTTTGCGTTATGTGCTTCGGATGATGCACTTGAAGGCTTGGCCCTATCAAATGTTGACTTATACACAGCTTGGCGAAAAGCGGGGAAAGATGCTGAATTACATATGTATGCAAGAGGCGGGCACGGTTTTGGAATGCGCATCAAAAATTTGCCGTCAGATAGTTGGATTATTCGATTTGGAGAATGGTTGGACATGCAAGGCTGGATGAAGAAACAATAAGAAAAATGTCCAAAAAGCAATGCCACCCGTTTGGTAGAGTAGGGGAGCATCGAAGAGAAAAACGATGAAATAAAATAGCCAGAAGGAAAGCATCAAGGCTTTAAGAAATAGCTGCTTTTGTAGGAAGCCTTGGCGCAAAAAAGCAAGAAAAATTCCTGTAAAAGTTAAAAATCCGAGTATCCCAGTGGTTGCCCAAAAGTAGAGCAATTGCTGATGACTATTCACTGGAATTTTAATCTTATCACGATCGTATAATCGTTGCAATTCGTTTTGATAGTCGCCGATTCCTCTTCCTAAAATGGGTTTGTCTTGAATCATTTCCCAATTGTATCTCCAACTCATAATACGTCGCAAACTAGTGAAATGCTCATAAGGATAGTTCGTAAAAGTATTGTCTTGATATGTCCCAATTTCCCATTTTAACTGCTGATAGCGATCTTGAATGGCTGGCACCTTTTGATAAAGAAAATAAGGGAAAACCAATAGTCCAACGATTAATCCAATTGATAAAATACTGATAGACAATTGTTTATTGAGTCTTTCTGTAATTCGATGATGAAGGAATTTCCAATAGATGACAACGATCCAAATGCTTCCACTTGCTAAGAAGCCTAGCTGCGCGCCACGGCCACCTAAGATTAGAAAGCAAGCTAAATTCAAGCCAAAGAGAGCTGTGTAAATAATTTGTGGCACAGAAAGAAGTGGTTTTTTCAAACCCAAATAAAGTTGCAACAGCAAGCCAGTCCCAAGCAAATAACTAAAGTGCAAGCGATCTAAAAAGGGACTATAATTCCCAAAAGCAGATTGATTTTTATGCACGACATAATCTTGTAGAAAAGAGAGTTGAGAGACAACTTCTATGCTCGTTGCTTCGGGCAAAAAGAAGAAGATGAGCGTGAGTAAAGAGCAAAAAGAAATGGAGGCAATGAAACAATTGAAGTAAAAAGTCAATTGTCTCTTTAATACATCTTGGAATAGCCAAAGCGCCAAAGGCAGAATCAGCAAAGTGTTTTGGCGATAAAGCACTTTCCAAGCATTATTTTGATCTTCGGAAAGGAAAAAGCTGATAATAAGTAGCAGCAGCAATGCCAAAGGAGCATAGGAAAGCCAAGAAAGGTGCTTAGGTAGATTTTTCCATTGCAACAGCAACTTCGCTATGCTCAAAATCAGCAGACCTCCCATAGCTACTGATGCCAAGCCTTTAGAAGTTGGCAAAGCAAGAAAGAGCAGCAAAAACATTCCATTGGCCAAAATTTCAATTACCCATTTGACATCTCGTGTCTCCCCTTTTTCCTCAAGTTGTATCACAAGGCGTTCAACATATTTTGCTGACGTTGCCCGAAATTGAAGGCTTCCATCAATGTCAAAGAAAGTGCATTTTCTAAGTCGCCATAGGTGGTTTGGTAATCAATTTGACTACGGCGAACAACCTCTAATGCTTCTTCTCTACCATAAATCTGCGTAATTTCGCACTTTGGGCTTTCTTCTGGTAACTGCTTGTAAGTCAAGAAGTAATGCTGCAGTCTTCTAACGATTGTACTAGGCAAATCTTTGATATCCTTCCAATCTCCATACACCTCGTCACTCTTCAAAACCGCAATAATTTTATCATCTGCTTCGCCGCCATCAATCATCCGAAAGCCTCCAATCGGAATCGCATTCACAATGATGTTTCCGTGTGTTACTTCGCGCTCCGTCAATACACAAATATCCAATGGATCATCATCACCAACAATATCATCGCGTCCCGTCATCTGCATACAATAGTCCGCTACTTGCTCCTTACAGTAAGTTTGTGGTACAAAACCATACAGCGCAGGCACAATATTCGAGAACTTCTGCGGACGATCAATCATCAAATAGCCCGATTTCTTGTCCACTTCATATTTTACCGTATCGGAAGGAATCACTTCAATAAACGCCTGCAATATTTCTGGCGCGTTTTTTCCAATATCAATACCATGCCAAGGATGCGAAGTATATCGCAAACCAATCATTTTCCATAGTTTTTCAAATGCTTCTTGTCCCATGTTTATAGATTTTTAGACTGCTAGATACGATAATCTAAGCAGAACGTATTCAGGTGATAAATTTTGTGTAAAAGTAAGCATAGATTTGGGAAATGGCTGTATGGTTTCAGGGTTATATAGTAGCTATATACAACTATGAAGCCCTAAAACCACATAACTCTAAACTCACTCCTCCAAATTCTTTCCTACCATTTTCATCACCACCACTACCGTTTCAGGTCTCACAAAAGTAGTTTTCAATTCTTTGTTCAATAATGGCATGACAACCTCATAATCTCCAAAAATTCGAGTGCTCATGTTATTAGTCATTACCGTAAGTTCGTCATATTGTCTGATGCGCTCTAAGAAATCTAAGATGATGTTTTTGTAGGAGGTTTGAAGAGGATAGAGACTGATTTCTATGGAAATGCCCATTACTTATTTGTTTGGAAATTAAGAAATTTGTGAATGTTAATAAAGAACGGATTCGATTGTATAAGATACGCTCGCAAGCTATAAGAGTCAGTTATTCATAGGAATGATTGGCTTTTATATTTTTGGCAAAGGTGATGAGCGTAATAGTATTCAAGTCACAGACATTGGAATATCCGTTTTCAGTGTTAAGGAAACATAGGAACACTCGGGCGATCGGAGTGTTCTAAAACGCGTATGGCTTGCGAGTATTTATAATGCGAAGTGTGGTGTTTGTCAAGTCTCTGACTTGTATTGTTATACTATTCTAATCAGAGACTAGTTGACGTGACGTTGCGCATTTTAAATGCTAACGAGCAAGAGTACATAGTGCGATCGGAGAAGTCAGACAAAATAACTATGGAAGACCCAAGCTGCCAAATGACAAATCAAAAGTGAATTATAAAAAGAAGACAGATGAAACAGGCGGTTAGACAAAAATACATGAGTAAATATATTGATGAACTTAATAAGTTGGTCAACTCGAAAGTTCAGGAATAATCTCTATTACTTCGGAAAATTTAGAAAATGAAGTAATATTAGACTTTGAAGAAGAGAATGGGAAAGAGATATTAACGATAGGGGTTTATGGTAGATGGTGGATACTTATAGATGAAAAAGTTGCACAATGACCTTGATCGTCTAGGTGTTCCGCACCTTTTAAAGTAAGGAATAAGATCGTCGCAGTTTGTAACCGCTATATGCTTGTCAAGATGCAAGAGCTAGTTTTTCGAGAGAGCAATAAATTTTTGTAATTCGGCAAATATAATGAGCGTAACAACATCTAAGTTGAAAACAAAAGAGAGCAGCCCTTACGAACTGCTCTAATCATTTAGTTTATGTGAAAAAATTGGTCATTGAGGTCATACTGCCCAAGCATAAGTTAAAGTTTGGTACTTGAGGTTCGGACAACTTTTTGAGCATTATGTTTTCATTTGATAGTTGAGAAAAGGCGTCGGATACTGAATTTTATTAGTTTTTAGCTACTTTAGATAGAAGTTGAAGTATTCGACGCATACACATGTTTAGCTTACTTCCTCAAATACTCCAAAGAAGGACCTGGACGACCAACATAGCAAGACTTAGTAAAGCCATATTTCTTGATGATGCAGAAAGCTTTGCGCGCTTCATCTTCTTTGTTGTCAAAGTCGAACATCCAGTGACTGCCATCTACGATTTTCCAGCGTCCACCAATTTCTTTTACTTCGATCGTATTTGGGTTAAAGCTGATACAATCTTCGCCTGGCATTGCACCAACTGGAGCATTTCCGTCTTTATTCAAGTAGAAGAAAGATGCACCAGGACGACCAACAAAGCAGCTTTGATTGATGCCGTAGTGGTGGAAAACCTTCACAATCTTTTTGGCTTCTGCATTATTGGGTGCCATAAACATTCTGGAAACACCATCTGTGATTAAAAACTGACTACCGTCTGGAACTGCTTTTACCGTCGAAGTTCTCACTGAAATACAGTCTTCCGTATCGCAAATATCTTGACGATAAATCTTGATGTTGAAAGTAGAAGCGGTGAATCCATAGACAGAAAAATAGCCATACTCTTCATTAGTTTTCAAATCGCTACCTGCCATTCTGACTTGATCTGCACCTGCCGTAGCACTGCGACGAATATATCTCCAAGGACTTGGTGCACCAATGTCGTAGCCATAAGCGTATACATCTGGGTCACCACCAATTGGTGTTACCACTGCGGTGTAACGATAGCCTGCCAAAGTTCCTTTGCTGTATCCAAAACTTCTCCAGCCGTTGGCGGCAACCGTAGTCGTTAGATTATAAACCAATACACCTAAACTCCTTTCTTCTACACCATCGTTTTCTTCGATGACATCAAGCGCTTCCACTTTAGCAATTTCTTGATCGTACTCTGCAAGCGGTTTCTCGCTCTGCGTTTGAGGCGCTTCAACAGTGGTTAGGGTTTCTTGTTCACAAGCGGTGAATAATAGGGCAAATACAAGAACGCTGCTTAATACACTTACTAATTGTTTCATGATTAATTTTAATTTTAGGATGTTCGATGACCTCACGTCTCGCGGACGTTTGCCATCAGTTTTGTTAGTAAAATTTGTGGTTTGAATTTTTTAATTTGATCGAAAAGCTAGTCTAAAAGTCTCGCTTATCGGCTCTAGTAGTCTGTTCCTCAATAGATAAGTAAGTGTGTGTTATAAAATTCTCTCATTCAATCATTCTCTCATTGATCTCATGTAAACTCGTTGTTATATTTCACATGATGTCTGGCAAAGATTTTTGGGATTTTGGAGTTCACTAGCACAAGGGTAATTGTATTTATTGGATGTCTCATTTTTTGTTGTTGATTCGTTGAGCTGTTGATTCGCTTATTTGAGCTTTCAGCAACATATATCTTAAGCAGTCTCAAAAAAAGATGGAAGGAACAGGTAGTTTTGGGATGTAGGTTCAATGTTCAGGGGATTACCTGTTCCTCCAACTTTCGGATATAAATAGACTATAGGAAAATTTCAAATTTTGTTTTTTGATGTCCTACACTTAATAGACAGGAGGGTGGGAAAATGTCAGAAAGAAAAAATTAAAAAATTGAAAATAAATTAAAATTTAGATTTAAGTATTTGATAATCAGTGCTTTAATTTCAATATAAATTTGTGACTATTTTGATGAGTCTTAAGTCGTCACGTAATCAACCCCAATCAATTAGCAGTAGGGTAAAATGAAAACGGGCTTCCAAGATACACTCGGAAGCCCATTTTTTTATCTGATAATTTAATGATCTATGCCTCCTCATACATCTCCATCGGAGGACAAGTACAAATCAAATTACGATCACCTGCGGCATTATTCACGCGTCCGACTGAAGCCCAAAATTTGTAGCCTTCTCTCAAATACGGCAACGGATAGGCAGCTTGCTCGCGTGTGTAAGGCGCATTCCATTCATCAGCCGTTATGACGTCTAAAGTATGCGGTGCATTGTGCAATACATTATTATCCGCATCTACTTCTCCTGCTGCCACAGCATCCAATTCTTTACGAATGCCAATCATTGCATCACAGAAACGATCCAACTCATCTTTACCTTCACTTTCTGTCGGTTCAATCATGATCGTTCCTGCCACTGGCCAAGAAAGGGTGGGAGCATGGAAGCCATAATCAATCAAACGCTTAGCCACGTCCTCTGCGCTACCAACGCTGCGGAAAGGACGCAAATCAATAATCAATTCATGCGCGGAATGTCCATTTTCTCCTGTAAACAAGACATTGTAATGATCTTGTAAACGCACACGAATGTAATTGGCGTTCAATATGGCGTATTTCGTCGCATCAGTTACTCCTTTTTTACCCAGCATTTTGATATAAGCATAGGAAATCAGGCAAATGCTTGCACTGCCAAAAGGCGCAGCCGCTACAGCATGAATGCCTTGTTTGCCACCCGTTTGCACTAATGGATGCTTCGGCAAAAATGGAGCGAGACTATCGTTCACACAAATTGGTCCAACACCTGGACCGCCACCGCCATGAGGAATACTGAAGGTCTTGTGCAAATTCAAATGACAAACATCTGCACCAATTAGTCCTGGATTCGTCAAGCCAACCTGTGCATTCATGTTCGCACCATCCATGTACACTTTTCCTCCATGTTGATGAATCAATTCGCAGATTTCTTTAATGTCTGTTTCAAAAACGCCATGTGTAGAAGGATAGGTAATCATTAAGGCGGATAAATTTTCAGAATTCGCCTCCACTTTTTCTTTCAAATCTGCTAAGTCAATATTGCCCTCTTCATCGCATTTCGTCACCACTACTTTCATACCTGCCATCACTGCGCTTGCAGGATTCGTGCCATGTGCAGAATCGGGGATAATCGCGATGTTGCGGTGTGTATTTCCATTAGCTTCGTGATAAGCACGAATAGTTAACAATCCTGCATACTCGCCTTGTGCGCCAGAGTTGGGTTGTAAAGTGCAAGCGGCAAAGCCCGTGATTTCGCATAAATCTTTCTCTAGCTCGGAAATGACTTTCAAGTAACCCTCCACTTGATCGAGCGGGGTGAAAGGATGGACATTAGAAAACGCATCCCAAGTCACTGGAATCAATTGCGTGGCTGCATTCAATTTCATCGTACAGCTTCCCAGCGGAATCATGGAGTGCATCAAGGACAGATCCTTATTTTCCAAACGCTTGATGTAGCGCATCATCTTAGATTCCGTGTAGAAACTATTAAAAATTGGATGTGCTAAATATTCAGAGCTGCGAACTAAAGCCGCTGGGATTCTACTGTCTGTTGCATCAGCATCTTCTGGAGCACTTTTTCCTACTGCATCTGCAAAAACTTGTACGATTACTTCCAAATCACTAGCCGTAACAGTTTCGTCCAAGCTAATTTGTACTGTATTTTCTGTATAGAAGAAATTGATATTCGCTGCTAGTGCTTTTTGGTGAATACTTTTTTGTGTTGCTTCATCAGTTTCGATGCAAAGCGTATCAAAATAGGCAGCATGACGTTGTTGGAAACCTAAATTCGTCAATGCACCTTCCAACATCTTTGTGTAGTCGTGTACACGTTGCGCAATCGCCTTAATCCCTTCTGCACCATGCCAAGCCGCATACATTCCTGCCATCACTGCTAATAATGCTTGTGCCGTACAGATATTGGAAGTCGCTTTCTCTCTACGAATGTGCTGCTCTCTAGTTTGCAGAGCCATGCGCAAAGCTGGATTGCCTTTCATATCAGAAGAAACACCAATAATTCGTCCTGGAATTAGGCGTTTAAACTTTTCTTGTGTCGCAAAAAAAGCGGCGTGTGGACCACCATACCCCATTGGTACACCAAAACGTTGCGTGGTGCCGACTACCGCATCTGCCCCCCATTCACCAGGAGGCGTCAACAACGCTAAACTTAAAATATCTGCTGCCACGGTTACAAATACATCCTGTGCTTTTGCCTTTTCTACAAAAGGACGCGCATCCTCCACTACCCCTTCTTTTCCAGGATATTGCAGAAGGATACCGAAGGTCTTATCAGTAAATTCATAAGTCTCCCAATCACCTACTACAACTTCAATGTCTAATGGCTTCGCTCTTGTCATCAAGACATCAATTGTTTGAGGAAGCACTTGATCGGAAACAAAGAATTCATTGATTGCTTCTCCTTTGTTTCGCTTATTCTTTTGCGCATAAAACATCGTCATTGCTTCAGCGGCGGATGTTCCTTCGTCTAGCAAAGAAGCATTCGCAATCGGTAAACCAGTCAGGTCGCTCACCATTGTTTGGAAATTCAATAAGGCTTCCAAACGCCCTTGTGCAATCTCTGCTTGGTAAGGCGTATATTGGGTATACCAACCTGGGTTGTGGAAAATATTGCGCAAAATGACCGAAGGCGTAATAGTTCCAGAGTAGCCCATACCAATGTAAGAACGGAAGCTCTTATTTTTTGCCGCCGTTGCCTTTAGTTCCCTCAAATATTCGTGCTCACTTAACGCTTCTGGCAAGTCCAATTCTTTCGTCATTCGGATACTCGCAGGCACAGTTTCATCAATCAGTTGCTCCAAACTTTCTACACCAATGGTAGAAAGC
Organism: Bacteroidota bacterium; assembly: GCA_039176995.1. Classification (GTDB taxonomy): domain Bacteria; phylum Bacteroidota; class Bacteroidia; order Chitinophagales; family Saprospiraceae; genus JAAUTG01. Next base: position 3,632 of record JBCDFY010000053.1, on the reverse strand, counting down.
ATGGCTTGTTGTTCTTTTGGATTTGGACCGATGTGGCGATCTACAAATTGATCAAAAAAGCGAATAGTTTTCATGTATATTATTGAATTTGTAGTAGTTGTGTAGTTAAACTTGCGATCAATGATGGACAAGATAGTTTGGCAATCTATGAACTATTCATAAAAAGCTACAAAAATAAACTTTTAGTTTACAAAAAGGAAAGGAAAGGGTTGTGAGAATTGGTCAGCGTGGGGTCATTTGTTTTGACTACTTCATCGCTTGAAGGCTACATCATCTTAGTTTCTGCAATACACCATGTAAGGGTGAAAGGAGGGATTGCCACCGAATACTTCCGCGACGCTACACGCTTATTACTTACGTTCCCATTTACTCCAAAGCATCTGCAATTCTCAAATACACCCTACGATTCATCGCTCGATTTTTAGCATTATTGTTCCTAAAAACGGGTTCTTTTTCACCTCTAAACTGTAAGCCTAGATTATAGGCAAAGCGTTCATCTTTTGACTTCAGATATTGAGCAACGGTATCTGCACGACGCTTGGAAAGCGCAATATTATGTTCATCAGAGCCTTTTGCATCGGTATGTCCTACAACTTCCGCAAAGTATCTACCTTTTTCGTCTAGCAAGGTGAGTAAGCTGTCCACTTTTGCTTGTTCTTTTGCTTTCAAGCTAGATTTATCGAAGTCGAAATAGAGCAGGATGGTCGTATCCAAGGGCTCTCTGTAAGCTAAAGCTGGTCGAGATTCTTCCACGATGACTTCTGCTGAATCGCAAGTTGGATCAATTTCAAAAAATAATTCCAGAGTCGTATTAGCAGTAATGCTAAAGGCTTGACGAATGATAGATTGATTAGAAAAGAGCTTGAAGCGTTGAATATAATCGCCATTAATTCGAGGAAGAGAAAAGGCATATTCACCAGTAATGGCATTACTTCTGGCATTGGCGATCAATCTGTTTTCGGTTAAGCTGTACAACTCTACGGCAGATTGAACTCCATTGCCATCACAATCTTTGACAATACCATTAATCAAAATAGTCGGCTGTGGTTTGATTTCGCTTTTTGCATTGCCCAAATCCGCATAATAAATATCACTTTCACGCACAAAATAAGCATCATGTCCCAATGCACCAATTATGAAGCCATAATCATCCTCTTCAGTATTAAAAGGCGCACCAATATTTATAATGTCTGTACAAGAATTATCATCATGTAGCGTCGCTTTGAAAATATCCAAACCACCTGCTCCGCCATATCCGCTAGAGCCGAAATAGATGGTTTTATTATCGCCAGCAATGAAAATAGATCGCTCGTCTGCTGTTGTACTAACAGGTAAGCGTTCTGGATATGACCAATTGCCACGTTCATTTTTCCTGCTGATGTATAAATCTAAATTACCATCATAAATTTCGCCTGCTGCGACGATAAAAATGCGTCCGTCAGGTGAGATAGACATTCCATCAGTAGCGTATTGACTGTAATACAATAAGCTATCTTTGAAAAAGCGATGAATACCACCATACAAACCTTGTGGATTTCGCCATTTCTTACCATAGAGTTCTGCACGATAGTAAGGACCACCTGTTCTCATCCAAGCTGAATTCCAACTTTGGAAATAAACAGTTTGTCCATCGGGTGAGATATTAGGTTCATCTTCGCCTCTAGAGGTATTAATAGTTGCGGGCAAGTATTTAGGACTTTTCCAAGTAGTATCTTCTTTTTCACTATACCAGATATCACCATCGTATTCGGCTTTTCCTCTAAATTCTACTCTGTCCTTTACTGACCAGACTGTACCGCCACGCCCAGACATGAAATACAAATATTTTCCATTTGGTGTAATGGAAATATTAACGTCGCGGTAGTCAGAGTTGACGGTTTCTAGTGGATAGACGCGGATTTCTTCTTCGACTGGTAAGCCTTCTTGGTTGATTTGAGCAGTGATGACTTGTGTTAATAGGACTAAAACAATGGCAATTGTGTACTTCATAGATTTGTTTTTGAAAAGGAAGAGGAGAACGTGTAGGAAATGGGAAAAAGTATTTCAGCGAGAGTAGGACAGAATAGAGATGAATTTATATTCAACAACAATTTCGTGTCATCACCATTTATGCTATATCAAAACCATAATATCAAAATGGACAAGAACAATATCACTAATTGGCTGGAACGGCTGCAACAAGAGAGCTGGCACTTGGAATTGCTTGTTTCAGGCTTTTCTATATTGTTATTGGTGCAGGCAAGTCAGCAATTGATAAAACTGAATGAATATGTTGACTTGCATTATGCTTTTTCTGAAGATGTTGGTTCCATTCTTAATACTTTTCTAGGGATGGGAATATTGAGTTGTGCTGTATTGACCATCTGTCTAATTATTCATATTGTATTGCGTGGTTTTTGGATCGGCACTATTGGTTTGCGTTCTGTGCAGCCCAAAGTGGATTTTAAGCGCTTGCGCTACGCTCCTGCTTTTGACCAACGGCTTGAAGAAAAACTTCCTTCTTTAGATGGTTTACTTATTCGATTGGACAAGGTGAGCAGTTCCATTTTTTCCTTTGCTTTTCTAGTGATTTTCATGTTATTGTCGCTAGTTGCTTGGTTTCTAAGTACTTTATTTTCTATCATGCTCAGAGACTATATTTGCTTTGAGGTGCTAGACGAAGAAAGCAGTTTGTCTAATACTCTTTTCACAATTTTTACCATACTGGTCGTGGCCCTATTTCTTTTTTCCATTCTTTATTTATTCGATACGCTAACAGTAGGCGGCTTAAAGCGAATCAAATGGCTGAAAAGCCGTCCATATATTTGGATTTATCAATTAATGACTGTGCTTACCTTGTCTTTTGTATACCGCTCTATTTACTACCATCTGGTTAGCTACTTTGGAGTTTGGACTTCTAGGATTTTGCTGAGTAGCTTCATTCTATCCATGATTTTTGTTCCTTTTCTAAGATTAGATCATGAAATTTATTTTCCAGATTTAGAACCAAGTAATAAAGTACAAAGCTACTATTATGATGATATTCGGACAACAGAAACCTCTATTTTGACAGCTTCTATTTCTTCCTCTACGGTAGCTACTAATCAAATTCCACTCTTCATTCGGTATAGCCCAGAGCGCAATGAAACGATCGGTCATCTTTGTACAAATTACAAGCCAAGTAGAAAGGTAGGCTTATCAAGCGGTATTATGTTTAGTAATAGCAGTATTGGCTTGGGCGATCCTACCGTGGAGGAGGCGAGTTCGGATAGCTTGTTGGCTTGTTTAGTCAGTATTTATCAAGTGAGCGTTGATGATAGTTTGTATCAAGATCAGCAGTATTATTATTTGGAGCATCCCAATCGCGGAGAGCTTGGAATTCATACGGTTTTAAGCATCAAATCTTTAGAAGCAGGGCATCATCAGATAAAAATTGATTATCAGCATTGGCAGGAACACCAAGATACAATAATCACTAAGAATTTAGCGACTATTCCTTTTTGGAAAGAATGATAAAGTCATTTTGTAAATGACTACTTTTTTAAATATTCTCACAAATGGGAAAGACCAATGGGTAAATTCAATGACTACGGTGCAGAGCCTATGAAATACATCTAGCTGAAAGAAGGCTTGATGGCAAAGAATTATTTTTA
>JBCDFY010000052.1:0-32440 GCA_039176995.1 Bacteroidota bacterium | reverse complement strand
TTCGCTCCTGAAAGAATTTTTCTCACAGCTCACAGCGCTCGATGCGCTCTTGAGCTGTAAAAGAACGCTTTTTGCTTAAGCAACTTGATTTCCAATAAGAGCCTTGACTTTTCTCCATAGCGTACTTGTTCTTTCCTATAAACACAGTTTTCACTCTCTTTTTTTAGAATTTTCTTGCAATATTCCTCTACTTGTAAAAGTTTACTCCTACAAATCCAATCACTTAGTCATAATGAAGAAACTATTGCTAATCACCTTTTTTCTGGGAAACACTATTGCTATTTTCGCACAAAAAGAAATGACTGCCGAAGAACGCTACGAGTGGCGACTCAAACAGGAGAAATTGTACGGTATTTACATCCCAAAAGACTTAACAGATGCTTTTGTAGAACTCAATAAAAAAATCAATACAGACTCTAAAATGAAGTTTAAGAATGCGCCAGAAGAAGTGGTTGCTAAAAAACTGCATTTTAGTTTAGGACGCTGGATGATGGTCAATTGGGGATTCTATGAAGGTTCTCGACTCACTGCTTTTCTCAACAAATTGGACTTGCATCATCCCGATGATATGGCAAGGTTCATCATTATTACTTTTCATCGGAGTGTAAATCGTACGCCACTAGAAGTCAAAGACTTGGTTGAAGAATTAAAGACAAAAAGAGCAAATCTAGAGCAAGATCGCTTGTTGCAAGGAGAAATTTTACACCAAGAAACAAGAATCAGAGAACAGCCCGATAGTACGGAAAATAGAGGAAGCTGAACAAATATCGAAGCCTGAGCAAGAAATACTGAATGATGAAGTGTTCGGAACACATCTCGCTTAGCAAATTTCATCATTTGGTGTTCAAGATTCGATCTTCAGCATTCTCCTTCCATCGCACTTTTTCCCACTCCCAAGCGGTCCGCATAATATCCTCAATATTGCGAGTAGGTTGCCACTGCAAACGTTGCGAAGCGCGATCATTATCTGCGTAAATAGCAACGACATCACCCGCGCGTCTTGCTCCCAATTCGTAGTTCAACTGCTGTCCAGTCACCTTTTCAAAAGCATTAATAGCTTCCAGTACTGTCGCGCCTGCGCCTAGGCCAACATTGAAGGTTTCGCAGTTCTGTTCATTGCGTTTGGCGATCAAATATTCTAGCGATTTGGTATGTGCATTCGCCAAATCCATGATGTGAATATAATCTCGAATACAGCTTCCATCGCGCGTATCGTAATCCGTTCCAAAAACCGTAATTTTATCTCGTTTGCCTATCGCCGTAGCCGTAATGACGGGTACTAAATTCGTGGCATTACTGGTTGGAGCTTCACCAATTTTAGCACTTTCGTGCGCACCTGCTGGATTAAAATAGCGCAATAAAATAGCATTGAATTCAGGACGTGCTTTACAGTAATCTTGGATGATATATTCACCAATTTGCTTGGTTCTGGCATAGGGTGATTCTGCTTCTTTGATCGGTGTACTTTCCGTCACGGGTAGGTCGTCGGTATTACCATAAACCGAACAAGAAGAAGAAAAAATGAAGTTAGGAACGTTAAATTCTTCAGCACATTTGAGGATATTTAATAAGCCATTGAGGTTGTTATTGAAGTAATCCCAAGGCTTTTCTACGGATTCTCCTACGCTTTTCAAGGCCGCAAAATGAATGATGCCTACCAAGTCTGGACTTTCCTCAAATACGCTACGCGTTGCTGCTAAGTCTACCAAGTCTACTGCATAGTTTTGAATATTTTTTCCAGTGATAGTGGCTATATTTTTCAAACTATCAGGTGAAGAATTCAAGTAGTTATCAATGCTCAATACCTCAAATCCATTGTCCAATAAATCAATAACCGTATGGCTGCCAATATAGCCAGTGCCACCTGTGACGAGTACTTTTCCCTTCATTTTAGACGAGTGCTTTTTGCTTTTGTAATTCAACCCAAATCAATCTCCCTCAAATGCCACAAATTTATACCTTTGCCGCATCTTAACAACTACTATTTAAAAAATTAATCTCGACTACTTTACAATTCTTTACTTCAGTCGAGTACAAGCAAAAAATCTTATGAATTTAGTACAACTAGCAAAAGAAGTCGGTCGCATTGCCAAAGAAGCAGGTGCGGTTATTTTAGATATTTACGACACTGCGGATTTCGGGGTAGAGCAAAAAGCGGATGATTCACCTTTGACGATTGCAGATCGAGAGGCGAATAAAGTCATTTGCGACGGCTTGGAAGCATTGGAGGTGCGATACCCGATTATTTCAGAAGAAAATAAGGCAATTCCATACGAAGAGCGTAAAGATTTTGAATACGCTTGGTTAGTAGACCCACTGGATGGTACAAAGGAATTCATCAAGCGCAATGGAGAGTTTACGGTCAATATTGCCTTGATCTGTAAGAATCAAATTGTTTTGGGAGTCGTCTACACACCCGTTTCGGATGATTTGTATTGGGCAGTAAAAGGAGAAGGCGCGTATTTGGTGAAAGACGATGGGACAACTAAACTGAGTGCCAATAGCTTTGCGATGACTGACGAAGGATTAGGTGTAGTTTGCTCTCGCTCGCATTTGAACGAAGCGACACAAGCATTTGTGGATGGTTTGACTAATCCAGCGCGTGTTCCCAAAGGGAGTTCCTTGAAATTCTTGATTTTGGCACAAGGCGGCGCACATCTTTACCCACGTCTTGCTCCAACGATGGAATGGGACACTGGTGCGGCTCAAATTGTTCTAGAGGAAGCAGGTGGAAAAGTCATTGCGCAAGATACTAATGCGCCTTTGCAATACAATAAAGAGAATTTGTTGAATCCTCATTTTATTGCTTACGGAGCAGTGAGTGAGTAGTTTTTTGAGCATAAAGCATCTTGATCACAGACCAATATAGTCGAGATTTTACAACTATAAAATTCAAAGAATATTTGCTTGTGGCAGCTTGTTTTGGATTGAGATGGACTCTATGTTCATCTCAATCCATCAAGTTAATTGGGTTCGGTGCCCAACTGGCTTGAAAAAGAGCGAAGATATGAGCTGATTCCCTTGTTGTTCTTTGGTGAAATATTCAAGCTGATTTGAGTTTTTGATGTCCAATATCCAAGAATCTCAAATCTCAAATCCAAAAATCATGAAACTCATCATCATCAATGGTCCAAACCTCAATTTGTTAGGTAGACGTGAAACCAGTATTTATGGTACACGCACTTTTGAGGAGTACTTTGAGGAATTGAAAGTGCAATTTAAGTCTGAGGTGGAATTAGAATATTTCCAAAGCAATTCGGAAGGCGCAATTTTGGACAAAATGCACGAAGTGGGTTTTTCTTACGATGGCATTGTGTTGAATGGAGGAGCTTACACACATACTTCCGTCGCCATTGCAGATGCCATTGCAGGAATTGAGACGCCCGTTATTGAAGTACACATTTCCAATGTCCACGCGCGTGAATCTTTCCGACATCATTCTTATTTTTCTGCTAATTGCAAAGGTGTGATTGTTGGTTTGGGATTGCAGGGGTACGAGTTGGCAATTCGGTATTTTTTATTGAGTGCGAAAGAGGTGTAGTTGCTATTGATAGAACATTTGGTAAATAAAAAAGCTCCATGATTTCTACAATCATGGAGCTTTCAAATATCAGCTTACATTAGTTGTTATCTTTCTGGTTTTTCTGCACGCACTCCTTCCACATCGAATGAACCAAAGTTGCTAATGGACATCTTTCCTTCATAGGCTTCTCCATCAAATTCCAAGGTAAACTCTACACTCATCGTTGCTCCACCTTGATCTACGGAAATTGAAAAAGTCATAGTATCTCCATCAAGAACAATATCCGTCAATTCTTCATCATCATCTTCTCCAGAAGGATCGCTCATGGTTCCTGTTACATCTTCACCATCTACTTTGAACGTTAAAGTACCGCTTAGCTCTTGTCCAGGAATACTCATTTCATACGTCCAAACTCCTGCTACACTAGCATTTTCGGCTGGCTCTTCGCCTTCTTTAGCCTTCTTCTTTTTCTTTTTGGCTTTAGCTTCGTATTCAAATAAATGACCGTCCACTAGCACATAGCGCACATTGGATTCCTTTTTAAAATAAGGTGCATCGGTTACGACCAAGTTGGCGATTTTCCCTTTCTCTACCGTTCCAGTTACTTTATCAATACCTAGCATTTTTGCAGGTTGAGTCGTCAATGCAGCTAATGCTTGATCTTCAGTCAAACCCGCTTCGATCATCCGCATTAAATTAGGACGAATGTCTTTGGCTTTCGCATCCAAAGTAGAAAAACCAAAATTGACGCCTTTACTTGCCATCATCATCGCCTGCGTCTCAAATTCTTTCATGCGCACTGCACGGCGTTGTTCCATGGCTTCTGCTTCCTTTTCCTCCATTGTTTTCTCCTTTGCTTCTTCCTCTTCTTTTTTCTTATTTTCCTTAGGTGCTTTTGGCAAATCTAAAGACAAAAATATCTTTCCACCTTTCATTTGATCGACATAATTCCAACCTTGCTTCACTTCCGTCAGTACCAATTCGTAGCCTAGCTCTTTTTGCAACACCATTGCTCTGGACAAATCCTTCATATTGCTCGCTTTCATAAAGATCGCTTGCTCACCATCAATCACTGGATAGAAGGCTTCCAAAACTGGATCGCTCGTTGGGCGTTTAATGCCACTTGGGTTATTCACAAAAGTTGCTTTATGTGCCTTTGCCTGCTCCGCCTGCTTATATAAATCCCTGAATTTCGACATCACCGCAATCACCGTATTTGGGTACACTCCACCTGCTCCTTTAAACTGCGCAAACAGTGCTGTATTTTCCATCAAAATCATATCATTCACCGATTCTCCTGCTAGGAGAATGATTGCTCCTTTTCCAGGCAACATTTTTCCATCGGGCACGACATGAGCAGTCGTGAAACCCAATTTGCGCATATCTCCAATGGATTTTTCACCTGCTTTCATCACCTCACGCGCTGGTCGTTCTGGCTGAATACCTGCTTGCTCATTTGGTGGATTTCCCACATTTTTGTTTTGTGAGCGACCACGACGTCCACCTTCCTCTTTTTTCTCTACTTTTGGAATACCAACATGAGATGCACCATCAATAAAGCCTGCATAGACGTACATCGAATCTGCTTTTATCTTTTTCGCGTCAAAAGGAATGGATACATTTTTGCCAGCGGCATGGATTAAGCCATCTTTCACGACTATTGTACCACCTTCAATTACTTTCCCTGGTGCTTGAACAATGGTTACATTCTGGAGTGCAAAAGTACTGGTGACTTGTTTTGGCTCATTCTGCGCGAACAAACCTAAAGTACTTAATAAAAAACCTATTAGGAATAGCTGTTTTTGCATACGTATTTTCTTTTTTCTAATTTTACAGATTGTGAAGATAGGGAAAGTTTTGGATGTTCTTAATGAGGAAGAAAACAAAGTGTGTGTGCCAAATTGCACAAATACTGAAAGTGCTTTTTGAGAGCGACTTGTTATGGATTTGGATGGACATCGAGTCCATCCAAATCCATCGAGGTTTCTCAAGGACAGAAAAAAACAAGATGAAAAACTTATTTTTTATCTTGTTTTCAAGGGGACTTTCGGAGAGCAAAAAAGGCTCTATATGATTTAGGATGGTCATTTCTTGCTATTTCAGGAAATATCCTTAATCAGTTTAGTTCAAAACTAGATTTTTATTGACTCTGCCATTTATAAGTACCCTTTAAAATCAGGAGCTCCTATACATTTTAGGACTTTACAGGTAGTTTGAGTATCTTGACTAGACAGGGATAATTCAACCATTGAAAATCATACACAACCGCAAAAAATATCTCTTTCTCTTCAGAAAAACCCCACCAAATGAAAATTTTTAGGAACTAAAAATTTTCATTTGGGCTTACAAGCATCTCCTCTTCATTGTTAATAAGAGCAACATTTGTTTATAACTTCAAAATTCTACTCGTAAATACTTCATCAGCATACATTACCTTAAGCCAATAGATGCCTTGCTCCAAGCTAGATACATCAATCGTACTATTTTTCAAATCAAGCATAGAAACTACTTCCTTACCTGTCAAGTCGTAAATTTGAATAGCAGAAATCTGGGAATTTCGGGACTTAATACTAAGCCACCCATCTGTGGGATTTGGATAGATTTCTATTTGACTTTCAGCTAGTTGTGTCACTGAGGAAATAGTGCCTTCACATTCGCCTTCCATTTCTCCAAGAGCAACGTGTCCCCATTGTTCATTGACGGATATACACTGGACGATGATGTAGTCGAAATCTTCGAGTTGAACAGTCGCATCAATTTCAAACGTCATTTTCCCTTTGATGGGTGTTCCCAACCTAGAACCTTCATCAAGTGGCTTAGCAGATATCTTGATGTCTGTATTTTTATCTAGACTACTGGTTTTTGATAAGAAAACATCTAGATCCAAACCTTGAACCGTACTAAAATTGTCTTGAAAAATGACTTTTATACTGTCTTCACTTTTCTCAAAGCTCGCATCTCCTGAAATGGCATATCGATCAGGATCTGCAGCTACAAAACTGCCAGAGCGCAGACATTGTCCCCATGCCAAAAGCACGCTAAATGTCAATAAGAGTGTCAGTAGTGATTTCATAAATTATTTTTCCTCCAAAATTACGACGGATTTTAACTTGGCGATGGTAAGTAAGCGACTTTTTGATTTAAAATTCAATTTTTTATTATCCAATAAGCACAAAAGCGAGCTATTCTTTGGATTAGAATTTGCCCAATTAGTCAGAGTTCTGTACCCATTTGCTTGGCACATTCGTAAGATTTTTTAAATCGAATTGTAGTCTTTCGCTCATTTGCGACGAGTGTAGACTCACTCGGCAAAGATGGGCCGAGTGACCTTATAGCTATTTCAACTTTACCGCCGTTCCATAAGCCAAAATTTCCGAAGCCCCTTGCATAATCATAGCGGTCGTAAAACGAACATTGACCACTGCATCTGCGCCCAAGGCTTCGGCATCATCAATCATGCGATACATGGCCTGCTCTCTTGCTTGCGATTGCAGCTTGGTATACTCTTCTATCTCTCCACCGACGATACTGCGCAGTCCTGCAAAAATATCTCTGCCTACATTTCTAGCGCGGACAGTACTGCCTCTGGCAATATCAAGGACTTCTACGATTTCTCGGTCGGGGACGGTTGCTGTTGTTGTGACGATCATAATTGTGTGTTTCATTATCCGCGCTTCCTAAACCCAATCCTTTGCTTATTAAAGATAGAATCTTCCTTATTCATACGGAAACTCGCAACATCATCCAGCGTGAGTACATTAGCAGAAGAACTATCCCGCTCTTGCTGCGTCAGGCCTGCTAGGCGAAGGTTTTGATTTTTAATGGCCTCTCCAACGACTTGTCGTACCGTTCTAGCGTTACCGAAATATTTGTCGCGATATTCGTAGAGGAAATTCATATAATGCTCCAAATGTTCTTTCGCTTCGGGCGTTGGAAACACCTCTTTTTTGTAAAGCATAAACAAGGCAATTTCCATTAGTTCCATCGGCGAATAATCATCAAATTTCAAGATTTTATCAAAGCGGGAATTCAAACCTGGATTGGCTTTCAAAAAGGCATCCATATTATCAGGGTAACCTGCAGCAAAGACAAAGAATTGTCCGCGATTATCTTCCATGCGTTTGAGCAGGGTTTGTATCGCTTCATCGCCAAAATCGCCGTGTGTGGAAGTACCGCGCATCGTCAAAGAATAGGCTTCGTCTATGAAAAGTACGCCGCCCATAGCTTCTTCTATTTTCTCAGCAGTCTTGGTTGCGGTTTGTCCAACATATCCTGCTACCAAGCCTTGGCGATCAGTTTCTACCATGTGTCCGCGTTCTAATACGCCGAGTGCTTTGTAAAGCTGTGTCAAGATACGCGCAACGGTTGTTTTTCCAGTTCCAGGATTACCGACGAAAGCGGTGTGTAGGAAAAAATTATTCAAGACATCGCGTCCCGTTTCTCTATAAAAACGTGTCAATTTGACCAATTCTTTGATCTGATCTTTCACCTTTTTCATCCCAATCAACTGATCGAGTTCATTCATGGAACGTTCCAGCAAGGCTTCGTCTATTGGAATGTCGGGTAATTCGTACACCGCACTCAAATTGATGCGCTGTACATCTTCCAATTTAATAACTGCCAACTCTTCCATTTCTAGTGCCTCGGGCTCTTCTTCTGCCATCACACGCAAACCCAATTGCACCTTAGATTTTTCCACCAAATCATGCACAAAGCGCGCATTGCCAAAGGAGCGATCTCTCGTTCGATAAGATTCTGTGATGATGTCGTCAATGACTTTTTTGGCATTGATGGTGAGTTCTACGCCTTTTTCTTCACAAGCATAATTCGCAATTTTGGAAAGTTGCTGTGGCAAATAATCTTTGAACTCAAAATAGTGTCGGAAGCGAGATTTTAGACCTGGATTGGAGTCCAAAAAGTGATTCATTTCCTTAGGATAACCTGCAACAATGACTGCCAAGTCACCTTTACCGTTCGACATTTCTTTTACCAAAATTTCTATTACTTCTTTCCCAAAGTCCTTGCTATCATCCGTTGCACGTGCCAAAGAGTAAGCCTCATCTATAAATAGTACACCACCTCTTGCCTTTTCGATGGCATCTTTTACTTTTGGAGCGGTCTGACCAATGTATTCGCCGACTAAATCCACGCGATCTACTTCGTGGACATGGCCTTTAGTGAGCAAGCCCATTTTTCGATACAAACGCCCCATCATTTTAGCAACAGTCGTCTTTCCTGTTCCTGGATTTCCAATGAACACCGAATGCACATTGATACTTTCTTTTTCTTCGAAGCCTTTGTCTTTTCGCAATTGCAAAAACTGGATATACTTTGCGTGTTCCCTCACTTTTTGCTTGATTTCCTTCAATCCAACCAGCGCATCCAAACCTTCCACCACATCTTCAAAAGTGAGATGCTCGTCTTCGTCGGGTACTAACACCAAAGGATTAGGCTGGTTCGGTAAGTGCACATCATTGTCGCCTTCCTCAAATTCTTCTTCTACTTCAAATTTAACGCTCGCGATCAGTTTATCCATAAAAATGACTTCCGCGACATAATCATCCATGCGCCAAGAGCCTTTCACATTAGAACCCCAGCCTGCCGTCACCATAATTGAATCCGTGCCTTTTTCTATCTTCTGCAGCTTGACAATTTGCCCTTTTAATTCACGTGCGTCATTATAAAATTTAGTGAATAATTCGCACTGCCAATCTACTTCGTGATTAATGTTTTTTAGAATAATTTCTGCATAAATATAGCGCGTATCTTGACTATCGAAGCAGCGATAATATACTCGATCATCAAAAGAAATATCATCGTAAGGTCCTTCGTATAAGCGCACGGATTGAACCTCCAGATATGGGTTTTCATCAAAAATAGCGTCTTTTCCTGCATCTTCGACATAGAAATACTTGGTTGCAATTTTTTCGCCTCCAATCCATGCTTCCCAATAGTACGTTCCCTTTTTCCAAAAAACGCCGAGCACTTTGTTGCCCCAGCCTTCGCGGATGTAAACAATATTATCATATTTGCTCACCTTACGATGGAAGTCTAGTGCGCACAATTCTTTCTTTCCATTTCGGATAGAGTAGCACTTTAATTCTACGTGCACATCCCAATCATCCTGATCGAAATATTTGTTGTAAAAGGAGAGTTCTGCGTAGACGTAGGTAGTTTCGTAGCGATCAAACACTTGCCTGTATTTCTTCTTATTGTCCGCCAACCATTCTGTGGAGGAATAGACTTTTAATTCTCTAAATTTGTAATGTCTGTTGTTTGTATGTTCGTTAGGTTCTTGCATAAATACATTTGACGTTTATGTATTCGTTGTGAAGTTTGTTTTCAACTAAAAAGGTGTAGGTGATTTGAACCACAAAGGGACACGAGAGCACAAAGGTCTAGTTTTTTCTTTGCGTTCCTTCGATTTTTTATGGCTGAAACACTTTCTTAGTGGTTTATTAAATCTTGTAGTCTCAAAACCGCTACATTTGTATTTAACGGTAAATTAAAATCTTTTTTTGTTAAATCAAACGTTTTTCTACGGAACGCTTGTAGAAAGTACAAATGCGGTTCAGAGATACATTATTTGAGTCCAAAATAAAGAGTAAGCAAAAAGAATGAATCCAAGGATTGAAAAATTATCAGAGAAGAAGTTGATTGGTTATTCCGTTGTGATGAGTATGTCTGATAACAAGACCGGACAACTTTGGGGACAATTTGCCCCGAGAATTAAAGAAATTCCGAATAGAGTTTCGGCAGAAAAAATTTCTATGCAAGTCTATCCACCTTTGTTCTATGATCAATTCAATCCAAATCAAATATTTGAAAAATGGGCAGTAGTGGAAGTTGAAAGTTTTGAAGATATTCCAGATGGAATAAAATCATTCCTTCTGCGAGAAGGTTGGTATGCCGTTTTTGACTACAAAGGCTCAAGTTCAGATGTTTCTATATTTCAGTATATTTTTGCAGAATGGCTGCCCGATTCAGACTATGAACTTGATGACCGACCACATTTTGAAGTATTAGGATCGAAATATAAAAATAACGATCCTGATTCAGAAGAAGAAATTTGGATTCCGATAAAAGAGGAGTAATTTTTTCAATATAAATACTTTAATAATCCACCCAATTTTTAAACCACAGAAGAAACAAAGGACACAAAAGATTCGATAATCAAGGTGTCACTTTCTTGAATTTAGTCTATAAATTTTGAAATCTAATTTCTTATAGCCTCTGTATAAACTATTGCTTATGCGCTAACCAACACAAAATCTATTAACACTATGCCCAACATCTCCCTAAAAGTTCCGACCCTAATCCGAGAAGTCCGAACGGACGAGCAACGCTATTATCATATTCGTCCACTTTTCATTAACTATCCATTTATTACCGACCATCGCTACGAGCAGGCCTTATCTTATTACAAAAAAGAACTCAAACAATACTTTCGAGGCTATGAATTGAAGCGCAATTCCCTGAACTATCTGCTGTGGCATATTTTTCCTGCCGAAATTGAGTACCGTTTGGTAGATATAGATACGCGTTTCGATGGTTGGGTAGTGAAGGGAAAGATTGGGGCAGCGATTTTTGAATTCCAGAACTACACTTTTGTCGCTTTGCCTTTTGTCAAAAATTTTATGTTTATGGCAAAAGTCTCTCCCAAAAATCGGTCTGAATTTGCTAAAGAAATAGCACGCATCACTAAACAATTGTTGCTGAAAATTAAAGAGCGCGAAAACAACAATTTTGCCCCCAAAAATTACCTAAGTACGCCAAAAGAGTTTGTGACCATAGTAGAACAAAAGGCACAAATAGAGCACGCCAAGTTCTCGTTTGAGCAAAACCCAATGCAAGATTTATTTAGTTCCATGAGGGGCAATAGCGAATTCACTGGCAGTATTGAATTGGAGAAGGTCGCACGAGGGCTAAGTTACTTTTACCCAACAGAATTGAAGCGTGCCTACCATCGGGAAGAAGAAGTGCAATATCTTTACCAAAGCCTTTTTGAGTCTAAGACGAAGATGGCATTAGCGATCATTGGTGAAATTGGTGTTGGCCGACATACTTTAGTGGAAGAAGCGATTTGGCAGTACATGGAGCATAGTAAGAACGAGCGCAAATCTCAATTTTGGCTCATCAATCCCAATCGCATCATTGCGGGTATGAGTATAGTTGGAATGTGGCAGAAACGCTTTGAAGCTATTCTGGAACACGCCAAACAACCTTACGAAAAAGACGAAACCGCAGATACCATCATTTTTGATAACCCAATCGCACTGTTGCGCATCGGGAAGACTTCTCAAAATTCGATGACGTTGAGTAATGTTTTGAAACCCTATTTAGAGAATCGAACACTACAAACCATTCTAATTGCCACACCCGAAGAGTGGAAAGTGCTGCAAGAAACGGATCGTCGCTTTGCGGATTTGTTTCAAGTAATGCGTGTGCAGCCTGCAGAGACTTCAACGGCCGTCAAAATGATTTTGCACCAAAGACGAGAAGTTGAAAAAGCAAATAATTGCCAATTCAGTGTACAAGCCGTTCACCAGTTGCTCAATATTCATCGCGTTTATTTGAAAAAGGAAGCCTTACCAGGCGGCGTGATGAAATTGATGAATCAAATGGCATCTAAATATCGCGGACAAAGCGTGGACTTGAACATCATTCGTCAAGAGTTTAAATCTACTTTTGGCTTAGAAGAACGTATTTTTGAAGATAGTTACAGATTTGAAGAAGATGAAGTGCATAATACGCTTGCTGCGCAATTAGTAGGTCAGCCCAAAGCCGTAAAAGCCATCACGAAATCGGTACATCTCATTAAGGCTAAACTTGCTAATCCAGACCGTCCGCTCTCTTCTTTTATGTTCATTGGACCAACGGGTGTGGGAAAAACGCAAGCAGCAAAAGTATTGTGCAAATACTTGATGGGCGAAGACAAACACCTGCTTCGATTCGATATGAATGAGTACGTGGATGGTTATGCGATTCAAAGATTGATAGGTGATGAATATAACCCAGAAGGTATACTTACAGGAAAGGTACGTTATCGTTCTTTTGGGGTGATTTTATTGGACGAAATTGAAAAAGCGCACCGAGATGTGCACGATTTGCTATTACAAGTGTTGGATGATGGAAGACTGACAGATAGCTTAGGAAGAGTGGTAGATTTTTCCAATTTTATTATTATTATGACTTCCAATGTAGGCGCACAAGAAGTGGATCGGCAAATTAGTACGGCTTCCGCTGCTAGTGCGAGCAGTGTCTATCGCAAAGCCGTAGAACGCCATTTTCGTCCAGAATTTGTCAATCGAATAGATGAAATTGTCGTCTTCAATCCACTAGATCAAGAGCATGTGCTGAATATCGCGCGCTTACAAATCAATGAACTACTGCAAAGAGATGGCTTCCTGCGACGCACGACTATTCTCAATATTTCGCAAGAAACCTTGGCTTGGATTGCACGACGCGGTTACAACAAAAAAATGGGTGGACGCGCTTTGAAACGTCAAATTGAAAAAGATTTAACTGCTGTTTCTGCTGCACAACTAATTGATATTCAAGGCGATCATCCGATCATTTTTCAAGTAGACGTAGATGAACCAACGCAGCAACTAAAAGCGAATATTCATCCGTTGCGCCTGGAACTAGCACCCGAAGGCAAACATTGGAATCCGTTAGAGAACACAGATCGAAGCGTTTACAATCACTTACTGCGCCGATTAGAACGCCTCTCCGATCGTCTTCGTGACTATCAAGACGAACAAGTGATGGACGAAGAAGACAATTGGCAGTTTTATCAATTGACTAATACCTTGATGGAACTTAGGGAGAGCATTAATATGACCAAATTGCGCGCAGGAGAAGCAGAACTTCCTTACAATGCGCCCATTACATTCAAGGGGTTGGAACGCTTGTCTTCTGCTAATGGAATTTCGGATTCTAGGAATATTCTCTACGACATCCGCGAAAATTATCGCCACAACCAACCGCTGCTTGATAAGGAATACGCGCCTTTGGTGCATTACAGTATTGATGCGTTACTGTTGGAAATGAGTTGCGAGAGTTATTTCAGTGGTGGCGAAGATCACTTCCATTTCCGCATCTATTCCTATGCAGAAGGCTACGGACAGTACGAATGCCAATTTTTGATGCAGAAATACGAAGCACTCTTTCAAGAACTTGATCTTTCCTACGAAAAAGAAGAGTCTAATTATAGTTTCCACATCAACGGTCATGCGGCACAACAATTGCTAGAAAAAGAATGCGGCGTCCATCTTTTCTACACCAATTATCAAATGCCCGTCCCGATTCAAGTGGTGATTAACGAAGACGCATCCAATCGAGTCATCCGCATTTGTGATGGCGCAGACACGATGACTGATCTTAGAAGTGGCTTTATTGTTTCTACGGATTTTTCGGTGCAGGAGCATAAGGTGATGATTGTGGGGGGGATGACACAGAAAGAAGTTGCTTGAGTTGGTTGCTGATTTAGAGATTGCTAAGCGCGGGGCGATTGGTAAGCCCGAGTCACCTCTTGGCAATCTCTTCAAGCTTAGCAATCGGAATTTTTTATAATCAGTTATTTTCTATCTTCTAAATCACCGAAAATCAAATCTTTGCGCACTCTACGTGCTATTTCTCTACTCCACTTTCTCAAACTTCACATAAAAAAACGTCAACAGCACAAAGGCAAAAAATGGAATCAAAAAAAGAAGGTTATGCACACCCAAACCAAAGTAAGAAATCAATCCACCGATCAAAAAACCAAAAGGTAGGAGTCCTAATAACCAGAGAAAGTTGAGCTTGATGAAATCGCATTTCATCAAAGTACCACAGCTCTGACAACGCCATTTTGATAAACCATAAGACATTACGTAGCGACTCACAAATTTCCAAAAAGGAAACTGATGACCGCATTTGGGACAGGTGCGCGGGCCAATATAGTCTTCGACTTGATCGAGTATATTATTGCTCATAATTTTTTATAACAAAGAGCTGATACACTGTAAAACTGAGTGTCAGCTAATTACCATGCCGTTGCTTTGCAGCAAAAAAAACTTCTGGATATAGGTTTGGGTAGAAATCAAGTTTTAAATCCGCTTCTCCATCCAACTCAAAACATATTCAAAAATCTCTTTCTGATTGGGTTCGTTATGAATTTCATGGTACAATCCCTCCCAAATCTTAACTTCTACTTCGCTTTTGATGCGTTTACCCAAAGCCTCCGTTCCTGATGGTAAAATTATTTGATCTTCGCCGCCGTGCATCGCCAAGAGCGGGACAGGAAGTCGACCTGAGAAATATTCTAAGCGCTTGGCAGCTTCTATCATACTGATACCCGTAGCAAAAGTAACCTGATCGTGTATTAAGTTATCCTCTTCGTATCTCTCAACTTCTGCTGGATCAGTAGAAATATGATTGACATTTAAATCATTGGATTGTGTAAAGCTAGGAATTACTTTTACTGCCAGTTTTCCTACTTGATAAAGCCAGTCCGCAGGAGGATTACCCAAACGAATCCAAGCACCTGAAAGAATCGCACCTGCTAGTTGAGGACGTTCTTTGATGAGATAATTTAGCACAATATTGCCACCCATGCTGTGACCGTATAAAAAAGTAGGCAAGTTAGGATAGTGAGCTTTTGCAGTCGCTAAAAGATGCTTCACCTCCATCAAAAAATCTTCGAATTGCTGACAATGTCCACGTTTTCCTTCCGAGCGACCGTGTCCGCGGCGGTCGTTGCCAATAATTACGATGCCTTTTTCATTGAAATATTCTGCCAGATGGTCGTAGCGATGAATGTGTTCTCCCAAACCGTGTATCAGGCAAACAACCGCTTTTGGATTTTCTGCGCGCCAATGCTTGCCATAAATTTGCACCTGATCTCTGGTTTTCCAACTGAATGTTGATTCTAGCATATTTTGATGTGTAATTTCTCAACCTTTACTGACAACCTTCTCTTCTTCGCGTATCTGTAATCGCCGTAATCAGCCAACCTTCTTCTGATTTAAAAAGTGTGAAAACATTGACTCCACAATGACTGAATTGCTCGCTGAAGTAAAACTCATAAGGTGTCCAGACACTTGCTAAATTGCCGTCCACTTTTACTTCATAACTCAAAATCTTCTCTTCTAGTTTTTGTTTGGTTGGTATTTTTCCAATGCCCGTAATGAATTGTTCAATTGGCGTATTGCTGTATTTAGCTTTTCCTTCTTTGTTTACTTGTACCGTATTCAATGTCGCATCAGGATGAAAAACAGCTTTGATGGCATTGGTGTCTTTATTCATCATGCCTTCAAAGAGCTGCTTGATTGGTGCAATCACAGCAGCATTTTCTTTTGCTTGGTTTTGTGCTTGTAGTTGAGATAAAAATGATACGAGAAGAAATAAGCTAATTGTAATCTGCTTCATCAGAATATATTCGTTTGTTAATGAGCAAAGTACGAAAAAGTGGGAAAAGACTGTACAGTATATATGACAAGTTGTATGAATGAAAGAGAATACTTGCTAAAAGCGCCTTGTTTTGTATTTGGATGGACGTCGAGTTCATCCAAATACATCAAGGTTTCATAAGGATAAAAAAGCGACTTCTGTCGCTTTTTTATCCTTATGAAACCTTGATCAACTCTTGGCGGCATCGAACCGCCAAGAGTTGAAATGAGCAAAGGACAAATTTTTGTTATCCCAAGTTTCCTGTAAAAGTGAAATTTGTTACATACAAGGCAATACGAAGAAGAAATTCTATTTTTTGATAAACCCTTCTATCGCTATTCTACTTTCTTGCAAATATCGCTCTTCCTCAAAGTAGCGTGGCGCAACTTCTTGGAAAGTAGCATTCGGCAAGTGTTCAGCTAAAGTTATTCCATATTCAAAAGGATGAATTGGATCTTTATGACAAGCCAAAACCAAACTTTCTTGCGTCAATTGCTTGAGGTCTTCAAAGTTCTGGAAAGGTGTTTCTTCAGGAAATTGTCGCAATATTAAAAAACTGCTTGCTGCTTGCGGACGCTGAAAATACCAAAGTGCAGAGAGCGCGCAGTTCTTGTTTTCTGCTTCTAATTCAATATACTTAGGATGCTGTTGGAAAATAGCTTGCGCTTTTTCTGCGCCATGCTCTTCAATCAATTTACTGATGTAAGGCGATTCCTTCAAATTATCAGGCAAGACTTGATTGAGCCAAGCAGGACGTAGCAACACAAATCTTAGAATGCGTTCTGGAGCTAGGAAATTCAGCTTTAAAGTAATCGCAGCGCCCAAAGACAAACCAACTACTACGCATTTTTCTACTTCCAAATAGTCCAATAAAGCAAGTGCATCTTCCGCATATTGCTGCATCGAAAAATTACGCGCTGTGTTGTCGCAAACCGTTGCTTTATGTCCTCGATAATCAAAAGAAATCAGTCGAATGCCTTTCGTTTTTCCTAGCAGTTCTAGAGCTTGTCCTAACTCGCCGCCCATTCCGTGAAGAAATAAAACGGGAAGTCCTTTGCCTTTGTCTAAATAGTGGAAATTGATGTGGTCGTGTGTGAAAGTGGGCATGAAGGTTGTCTTTATTTGTTTGATTTAGTTTGATGGCTTCGCCATTTGAGGTTGTTAGATTTAGTTAAACTTTTACAGCTAGAATCAGCATTTAGCGTTCTTGAATTTCGTTCCAAGTCTTAAACAAAACCTCTTGCGAAGGACGATTTTCAGGCACTGCTCGAAGCGGCTCGCAAGGACGCAAACTTTCGTGACAATCTTCAGGTAATTGCTGATAAAGTTGGGTGCCTTTGGTCTTCCAAGCAATCATTTCATCGCTCACTTCCTTGATGATGCGCGCTGGGTTGCCAACTACTAAACTACGCGAAGGAATTTTTTGATCAGCTTTCACAAAAGCCAATGCTCCCACAATGCACTCTGCTCCAATTTCTACTCTATCCATAATCACGGCGTTCATACCAATCATTGCATTGCGACCAATTATCGCGCCATGAATAATCGCTCCGTGTCCAATATGCGCCGCTTCCTCCAACCTCACGGTCACGCCTGGGAACATATGAATCGTGCAGTTTTCTTGCACATTGCAGCCATCTTCAAGCACAATACCACCCCAATCTCCTCGAATCGCTGCACCTGGACCGATGTAGCAGTTTTTTCCAATGATGACATTGCCCGTCACGGTCGCTTGTGGATGCACAAAAGCAGTTTCGTGGACGACTGGAATGAAGCCTTTGAATTCGTAAACCATTCTTTTTAGAAAGTGAAAGGTGAGAGAGTGAAAAAATGAGAAGCGAGAGGAGCGAGAAACTAATGAGAAGAAACTAATGAGGATAATTGACTGTTGGCAGCTAATAGCCAACAGCCAATTACTAGCGACTATTCTAGTACTTCAATTTCCAAACTAGCGGATAATTCTTTAGATAAACATCCCCAATTTTTGTCTTCTTTATGAAGCAAAATCATGTAGTTACCAGAGTGATACTTCCCTGCTTTGATGGTGAAAGTTGGCTTTTCTTGCAATTCGCGTGTGCCAGGTGCAATCACCCAATCTTCGCGACCTTCGGGACGTTGATATAAAGTGAAAACATAGCCTGGACGATTGTAATTAGATTTGATAGTAATTTCGTCGCCTACGTGAATTGGATGGTCACCAATCAAGCGAATATCATTCGTATATTTACAAGTACTGAAATCTGAAATTGGCAATTCTGGTTGCTGATAATTATAAGCAGAGGACTCGGTGTAAAGTTCTCCGTCAGTTTCGTCCCACTGGAAAGAAGCAGTGCTTGCTTTTCCACTTTTGCTTGTTGTTTCTTTTATCATCAAAGCATCACTTTTAGGTGCATTGAAACGATCGTGATAATCCAAAATTTCTTCTACGCCATATTTCGCTCCTTCGCCCACAACATAAGCCGCTTTGCGATTTCCATTGGATGTTTTGACAACCACTTCGTAATAAGTAGCTTTAGATTGGCTTGGATTCAATAGTTCTTGAATCTTTGAACCTGCTTTGTAGCCTTTCATCACTAAACTCAACTCATCGGGCTTTTCGCCCGCCCAAATCGTATATTCACAACCGCCTTCTTGACAACACCTCGGACTCAACCAAGAAATATAAAGTGGCTGCTTGGAACGCTGTAAATCATAAACGAGCTGTAAATCATGTACTTGTGTGCAGTTTGGGTCAGTCGCTGTCACATTTACCGTTTTGACTTCTTCGGTCATCGCATATTCATCATAACTTGGTGGCTGATTTGTTGAATTAATAGATTTCTCTGTGGTAGTGCTTGGCGCAACATATTTCACTTTTGGCGCAACGCTCTGTGTTGGAATAGCGGAATTGGTAGAAGCGAAATCTTCATTTGAAGTAGTCGTATTGCGGTTAATCGCAGGAGGCGCAGGAGGCGTATTGACAGATAGAGAAGCATCCATATTTCTGTTTTCAGGACGAATCCAAAACGCACTTACTACCTGATCGTCGCTCGTACTTCTGTTTTCGTGAATATACGTCAGTACATTAATTGGATGAATGGTTCTATCTAAATCGTATTCATCCAATTTCATGGTGAATTCTACTTTTTCGCCCAACTCCAAACGAACTGGTTCTAGCACGATATCACGATGTCCAGGATGTACATAACGAATCATGGCGTAAGGACTCCAAGTACCACAAGGCGAACTTTTATCTAACTGCACGTAGCCCGAAATGATGTTTCCTGTCAAAGTTGCATCGCCTCTCACTAAGCAGGTATCAGGCGTTTTCTTTGGCGATTTTGCTAAGAAATTATATTGGCTTGGTGCTTCTTCTTTTGCCTCTGTTTTTGCAGTAGGCGCACTCGCCACACCACCATTTCCAACTAAAATTTGTTCGCGCAATACTTTCACCACAGGGGTTGCGCAACCTTCTCCCCAAGCCAACACTCTCAATTCATGGCTACCATCAGTTAACAAGCAAAGTGGCTCCGTTCTCGTAATTGAGCCTTTAGCTTTCAAGCGTTTTCCTTCGCCATAAATGGATTGCCAGTAGCCAAAACTAGCGCGTCTTTCTATGGTGAATTCCCAATTTTGCTCAACGCTGTTTTGGATAATCAATGCAGGCATTTCGCCATCTTGGCAGTAGCCAGAGGATTTGTAGTTTAGTCGAATTTTAGGATTTACACAATCATTGGCTACTTGATTTTCCGTATTTCTGCTGACGAATTCTTGATGATTTGCTTTTGGAGTTTCCATTGTAGCAGGCGGTGTTTTTGCTATTGGCTGACTAATAGATTGATATTGGTAACCTTCTAGCAGAAGTTTTGATTTGAAAGGCTTAGTTACTAAATTTATATTGGAAGGACGACGATAATCCACACCAAAACCATAGAAATGCTCATGCGTCATTCCTTCGACAACCAAAGTCGTTGACTGCCGATTACTCAATTTTTGTAATTGTCCAATTAGACTTTTCTCGCCTTGATTCAAACGACTATCTCCACGATCTACTTGCCAAAAAGAAACTTCCAAAGTATTCACGCGGCTGTGCGTGTAGTACACTTCAAGCTCCAATTTTCCATCTTCTAACACGGTCGTATTCACCTGAAATTCAGGAGCTTCCTTCTCGAATAAAGATTCGATGGCGTCAATTTGGGCGAAAGCAAAAAGTTGAAAACTAAAGAAGAAGGAAAGAAACGCTACCAAGGTCTTCATAGACATTAAAATTTAAGTAGTTTTATATGATTTGGAGCACTTTTTTTACAAAAAGTCACCTTTTGTTAGTCGGCAGAAACTGTTATTTATCAGTTCTTTAACCTTTGTATAAGCTGTTTTCAATCAAAAAACAGATCAGTAAAATTAAATTAGCTGGGAAATGAAGGTAATTAAACTTTGGTGTGCATAAAACCAGCTATGTGATGTGGGCTGGTGTCTTCTCTTAGTAAGCAATGTAGTGTTATTCGTTGCATTACAAGGGCAAAGATATATTATTTTTTGAATATGCTCAGTATCTGAAGCCTTGTAATCCAGAGGTTTTAACAAAGTATTATGCTTTTCTTGGAGCTGAGAATTGGCTACGCTTTCTATTCATCTTCTCCACTGTATTTCCACATAGACTGTGTTGTACCTGCTCGTACAAATCCACAGCTCTTGTAAAATGGGATGGCTTTCCTATTGGCTACTAGGATTTGCTGATGAAAATTGGCGTACTTCTCTTGGAAAGCCTGCATAATTTGTCGCCCGATACCTCGACCCTGAAAATTTGGATGCACTAAAAGGTGAGGATAATAAACCACTAAGTGCTGATCGGATAGGGCACTCCCTAGACCAACGAGTTGTTCTCCAACCCAAACAGTTACAAGATCACTAGCATTCATCAAACCTCGATATAAGCGATCGGGTTTTTTAGCAGATGACCACTCGTTTGCTGTGTAAAGTGCTAAAATTTGGGCTTTGGGGATATTAAAATCAGTGCGGAGAATCGTTTTCAATTTTTTTTTTGGCAAAAGTAAAAAACGCTTGACTATTTGAAATCAAGCGTTTTAAAAGTTCGTGAATAATATTACGAATCGCGAACCTATGTATAATTATAGTTTGTTTTTCTCCTAGTTGGAAAAAATGGGATCATGCTTTTCTTGCCATATTTGCGATAAAAGCAATTACTGCCAATACTACAAATACAAAGAATAAAATTTTAGCGATAGAAGCTGCTCCTGCTGCAATTCCTCCGAACCCAAATACAGCTGCAATGATAGCTACTACAAAAAATATTAATGCCCAACGTAACATAATGTCTAAGTTTTAAGTGAAATAATAATGTTCTCATTAATAGAACCTTACAGCGACATTCGTGTTCGTTTTTTATTTGGATATGATGCTCAATAAGTTGGTTTCACACAAGGTGCCTGAACCCTTCTCCTTGTCTCTACTTCTGTTTAAAATAGTTCCAAATTCGATATTTTCCTTGGTCGTATTTTTCCAAAAATACTTGTGGCTTTTTATTCACTCCATCACTCATCAAATAGCTTAACGGCTCAAAGTAAGAGACTTGGCCTAAGAAGATTTTAAGGATGGCAGTAAGCGGAATGGCGAGGATAACGCCTCCTACACCCCAAAGCGTTCCCCAGAAGAGAATAGCCATGATTGCAACCAAAGTATTTATCGAAACATTGGAGCCAACAATTTTAGGAGTGATAAAATTACCTTCCACAGCTTGGATAACTTGATACATGATAATCACGGCGATGGGCTGCCAAATACCAGTTGAGGTAGCAAGCACGTATATCAAGGGCAGAAAACCTCCAATGATCGTTCCGATGTATGGAATAATAGCGAGAAATGCTCCTAAACAACCCCAAAAAATGGCATAATCTACTCCAATGATCCATAGACCTAAACTATTCAGAACAGCTAGGATACCCATTACGATAATCGTTCCAATTAAGTATTGCTGTGCAATTCTTCGTACAGAATGAATAACGCCCTTTCCTTCAGAGCGATATTCTTTAGGAACTTGCTGTATGAGAAAGTTCTTGATGGCTCGCCTGTAAAGGAGGATAAAAAAAATATAGATTAATCCAAGACCAATATTAATCAAAACACCAGTAGTAGAACTAATACTACTTGTCAAGAAATTACTAGCAAAACCTGCTAAATTATCCGTGTTTTCTTCCGCGAATTGTCTTGGACTTTCGATGTTGAGTCCTGTATTTCTTTTCAGCCAAACTAAGATTTTTTGGATTCCCTCATCTAGCCGTTCTCCAATAGAAGACATGCCTTCAAATACCGTGCTGAGTTGATAGCCAAAAACTGTGGCTAACGAAATGACTGGGATGAGAATGGAAACGAAGGTCAAAATAATTGCAATAGCGTCATTTTTAATGAATCGCTCGAAAAAATTGGTAATCGGCATAAACATCATTGCCAAGAAAATGGCAAAAACCACTGGCATAACTAACGATTTACCAATCCATAAGGTAAAAATAAGGATTCCTAAAATCAATAGTAAATTGGACAGACTATTAAGTTTAGAGCGGTTTTTAATCTCCTTCGCCATGCTGATGAGTGAATGATGGAATAAGTTGAATGAGTGAATATACAGATAATTAGTGATTCACTTTTTGGTGTTCTCCTCCATCATAACGTGTTCCAGTAGCAATAGCTTTTCCGATTTGGAATAATTGTACTAAACTATTTCCATTTGCTTCCCAAAATTCTGATTGCTCTGGCTCAACTCGGAGTAAAGTGATCCCTTCACTCGCTAAGCCCTCTGGATACCAAGCCTTCATCATCGGACTCCACAATTCTTCCATTTTTGCTTGGTCGTCCACCAATTTTGCCTTACCTGAAATAGACAAGTAATTCTGCTTGCCAGGATGAGCGTAAGCTAAATTCACGTCATGATCGGCATGAATTTCTGCTGTCTTACCTGAATCTTTACTTGTGAAAAAGTAAATGCTATGATCATCTTCGACTTTGGCAGTATACATCGGACGACTACGCAATTCTCCGTTTCTCTCCGTTACCAACATTGCGACTTTGATGTCTTCAATTAGTTCTTTGACCTTTTGCTGCGCTTCTTGATTTGTCATAATATGTAGTTATTTAGTTTGAAATTGTTTAATGGTTTTCAGTAGAACCGTGTAATGCAGAGCGTGTTCGCCATCCAATCTACAAGCAGTTCCATTTCTTTTATCTTAAAAAACACCACGTTTATCGAATATTTGGTATAATATTAATACTTGGTATTGCATAATATAAAGTTTATGCCATATATTTGTAGCATGAAAGGAACAAACACACAAGAGAAATTGGAAAATACAAAAGCACAAATGCGGAAAGGTATTTTGGAATTGTGTGTACTTTCTATCATATCAGAAAAGGAGGCTTATCCGAGTGATATTATTGCGCAACTCAAAGAATATCAACTGATTGTGGTGGAAGGGACACTTTATCCATTACTCAATCGCTTGAAAAATGCAGGGCTGTTGGGCTATACTTGGAAGGAAGCCACCAACGGTCGAAAAGGTCCACCAAGGAAATACTATATGTTGACGGAAGAAGGAGATTCCTTCCTACAAGAGCTGCTGGGGACTTGGAATAATTTAGTTAATGCCGTTCAAAAAACGACGAAAAACATCACCACACATGAATAAAATAGTCAATATCAATCTAGGCGGTTATCCTCTGAATATTGACGAGGATGCTTATGATTACCTAAAAGGATACTTAGGTGCTATTCATCGCCACTTCGAGGTTTCGGAAGGGTATGATGAAATCACCTCTGACATTGAAGTGCGTTTAGCGGAAATTTTTCAAGATCAATTGGGTGATCGTTCTATCGTTTCGATGCGAGATGTGGAAGCTGCCATCTCTGTGATGGGGACGCCAGAAGAGTTTGGGGCAGAGCCGATGGAAGAGCAGCGTACTTACAGCAGCAGTAAGAGCAGTAAAACTAAAATCAAAACGGGCAAGCGACTCTTTCGCAATCCAGAGGATAAAGTAGTGGGTGGCGTTTGCTCGGGTTTGGCAGCTTATTTTGGTATTAAAGATCCACTTTGGGTACGTATTTTACTTGTAGTGCTAGTCTTATCGTCAGTTGGATTCTTGATTCCTGCTTATTTAATTGCTTGGGCAATCGTACCAGAAGCAAAAACTTCTGCTGATCGTTTGGCGATGCGTGGCGAGCCAATCAATATTTCCAATATGGGAAAAATGGTTGAAGAAGAAATGAGTAATTTGTCTGATCGCATTTCTGAAATCGGTGATAATATCAGCGACGAATTTAAGTCTCAAAAAAAAAGAATTGACGGTTCGGGATTCACGATAAAGGATGCTTTAGCAAAGGTTATTTATATGCTTGGACAAATCATTCGAGCTATTTTTGATACGATTGCAAAGATAGGAAAACCCTTGCTAATGATTGTGAGCCTAGCATTGGCACTTGCCTTCGTGGTGATGTGGATCGTGAGTGCCATAGGCTTCTTCACCAGTTTGCCTTTCACCAACTATCTGATGCCCGATCGACCTTGGATGGCTTATCTAGGCTTCACGAACGTTTTTATGATGGTTGCCATTCCATTGCTTGCGCTACTTATGGGTTCGTTACGGCTTTGGTCAAAATATCGCTTGAATAACTATTGGCGAGCAGGTTTGGGTGCATTTTTTGTAATGAATGTGGTGAGTTTTTTTGGTGTTGGCAGCTTTTTCGCTAGAGAATTTAACACGGGAATAGATGTGAAAGGAGAGCAACAAACTTTATCTAATATTGACACCCTTCGATTAACTACGAGCGAAATTCGAGATTTTGATCACAATCTAATTCGCTTATTTGACGATGATTTGATATTGGATGAAAATCAAATGGTGGTGCGTCATATTTACGTGGATGTAGAAAAAAGTAAAGACAACGATTTTCATATCGAGCAAATATTATTCTCAAGAGGACGCAGTCAGACAGAAGCTAGAGAACTTGCCTATGCTGCGCAACAAACAGTTAGTTCTCTGGGAAATGATCTAAGTATTCCTTCTCATTTGGCTATTAATCGAGGAACGAAGTATCGCGGGCAGCGCGTTCGATATAAAATAAGCGTACCCGAAGGAAAACACCTGATTTATGACCACGGAGTTGGGCATAGAATTCATCATTTTGATCACTCCGATAGTGGAGACAGACGTTGGGGACACCATCACGGTTCGGATGATGTATGGATGATGAAAAGTGATGGCTTAGTCAATTTGACCGATCAAAATGAATCCAGAAAAGAAGAGCATCATTATTATCGGGGGTATAAATTTCAGATAGATGGGGAAATGAAAGTAAGAATTTACCATGCTCATCATCACAAAGTTGAATTAGATGGCAAAGGTCGCTATCGTGACCAAGTAAAATTTCAAAATATAGATAATCAGTTATTTATCACCTCCGACGTCAAAAATCCAGATAGTCCGATTCGTTTGTCTATTGGCACACCTCATCTAGAGTCCTTGTTTGCTAGAGGAACGGACGACATCAATATTGAAGGCTTCGATCAAGAAGAGATGAGCATTGATTTCAATAGCAACTATGAACTCAAATTGCTTTCCAAAGTCAATCGCTTGAAGATCAATCAGAAAGGTGGGGGAAAGATTGAATTGATTGGAGAAGGTGAATATTTGGATGCCAAAGTAGCAGAAGATTCTAAATTTGATACGGAGCGATTCAGCTTGTTTTCCGCAGACGTACGCGTACTAAACGACAGTTGGATGCGTTTAGCAGTCGCAGATACACTTCGGCAAAGTGTAGATGAATCAAGCAAAATCGTACTAGAAGAAGAGCCAAAAGTATTGATACAAGAAACCCTTTAAGCTATTGGCTTTTAGCAGTTAGCTATTGGCTAAATAGCAAAGAAAAAACAAAATAGCTAACTGATAATGAGTATGTTACATCTTGAATCTCGTTTTCAAAAAACGCTCAACTTAGCCAAAAAAGTAATCTATCTATTGTGGATATTTATCATTGTCGGGATTGTAGGCTATTTCGCTCTACATCCCGATAATTTTTCTGCGGAATGGATTGCAGAATTCATTAAAAGTTTTGGTAAGGAGTTGTTCTTAGTTTTTACTTTTCTTTCTTGCATTCGCGGAATTTTCCTTCTGCCCTTTACACCTTTTGCTATTGGGGGATCGCTGCTATTCCCAGATCAATTACTGGCGGTTTTTATCGTGACCATGATGAGTATTCTACTTTCTTGCACAGCCATTTACTACTTTTCAAATTCTTTAGGATTCAGCGAAAAATTGGAAAATAAGTACGCCCAACAGTTCAGTTGTTGGAAAGCACGTTTGAGTCAGCCTAGAGCAATCGCATATGTTTTTCTATGCGCTGTTGCACCTATTTTTTCTACGGAATTAGCTTGCTATCTAGCAGGCGTAGTCAAGATGCCTTTCAAGAATATGATCTTGGGTGTTTTCATTGGGTCGCTGCTACTTTGTAGTTTTTATGTATATTTCGGCTCGCTTTTTTTCGCAGTGGATGGCTAACATCTACTCAAAAATAGCAATTTTTAGCAGAGAAAATAGTCACTTATCTATACACTATAACAAATGGAAAACTTCTTTATGACTTGTCTCAAGTCGCTTAAACAATCAGGAACTATTAGCCCCAGCTCTAAGTATTTGATCCAAAAAATTGTAAAAGACATTGATTTCAAAGAAGGGCAGACCATTGTAGAGTTCGGTACAGGTAATGGTTGCATTACAGAAGTGCTGCTCAATAACATGAAGTCTAATTCTAAGCTCCATTCCTTTGAATTGAATACCAATTTTTGGCGTTTCTCAAAAGAGAAATTCAAGAATGTAAAACAGCTAGAAATTCACAACGAAAATGCAGTCAATTATGACCAAATCGAAGCACTATCGCGACTGGACTCTATTGACTATTTCGTTTCTAGCCTGCCATTGACTTTGCTCAAAAATGAAGATATTGACTTACTGATGAGTAAGGTGAAAAATAGCTTAAAAGAAGACGGAAAGTTCATCCAATATCAATACAGTCTAGATAAGTTTTCCTACTTGAAACGTCAATTCGATCAAGTACAACGCTCTTACACCATGCTTAATTTACCACCTGCTTTCGTATATTGTTGTATGAATTTTGCGGGTTGAAAAGTAGAAGTAAAATAGACCTCCCAAAAAAAACTACACTTCCTTGATTACACTATTGAACATCAACGATCATTGTTGCAACATCTCATATTTACTCAAATACCTAAACAAGTTCAGCATTCCCCAGCCAATTGAGAGTCCTAGTAGTGCTCCCACAATAATATCTAGCGGATAATGCACTCCAACATAGACCTGTCCCAAAGCGATAGTTGTTGCCCAAAAGAAAAGCAAAGCGCGCCATATTTTTTTGTCTGAAAATAAGGAAAAAGCAATGAAAAGCGCGACTGCAAAATGATTAGTGGCATGAGAAGAAGTGAAGCTATATCCGCTACCACAAGAGACCAGCAAATGAAGTTCCTCTTGCATGGCTTGATCATTGCATGGACGAATACGTTCCACACTTTTTTTAATCCATTGGCTACTGATCTGGTCAGCAATGCCAACGGTGCTAACTAATAAAATGACAAAAAGTGTGGACTTTTTCCAAGAGAATTTCAAGAAAGCAAAGGCTAAGATTATAATATATAAAGGTATCCAAGTCGTTTTTTCTCTCCAATAAGGCATAATAGTATCCAAAAATGGATTAGCCAAGTCTTGATTAATAAATGAAAAAAGTGCTTCATCGAGTGCTAAAATAGTTTCCAATTCTGATAGCAATTTTTATTTTTGCGGACTCTTTCGACCAATTGAGTATTTCATTTTGAGCAAAGTATGTATTATTAATTAACACATGGAAGAAATACTCCGTTAGAAATCAATTTGTGGGGCTTTCTATTGCAGAAAGATTCGCTTTAGCAAACATAAGGTATTTTGGCATTAATCAAATCAATCTCAGGAATTCGCGGTACTATCGGAGGCAATGTAGGTGAAAACTTAACTCCCCAAGACATTGTAGAATGTACGGCTGCTTTTGGCGCGTGGACACTTAAAAAAACTAAAAATCCAAAAATTGTTGTTGGGCGCGATGCGCGTATTTCAGGAAGTCTGGTAAATCAATTGGTTGTCAGTACTCTACGAATGCTAGGCATAACGGTCGTTGATCTAGGACTTTCTACTACTCCTACCGTTGAGATCGCTGTACCACTCGAACAAGCAGGAGCAGGTATTATTCTTACCGCTAGCCACAATCCTAAACAATGGAACGCCCTCAAATTCCTCAACGAAAAAGGAGAGTTCATTTCTGGCAAAGATGGACAAGATGTCTTAAACCTTATTGGAACTGGAAAAATTAAATACGCGACAGTTGAGCGATTAGGAGGATACGAGCAGCGCACCGATTATATTGATAAGCACATTGATCAAATCTTAGCATTGCCCTTAGTCAATGTAGAAGCGATTCAAGCCAAAAACTACAAAATTGTTGTTGATGCAGTGAATTCAACTGGGGCGATTGCTGTACCACCACTTTTGGAACGCTTGGGTTGCGAAGTAGTAGTCATCAATGAAACGCCTAATGGTCATTTTGCGCACAATCCAGAACCACTCCCCGCGCACCTCAATCAATTATCAAAAAAGTTACAAGATGAACGCGCTCACCTAGGGATTGCAGTTGATCCAGATGTTGATCGTTTGGCTTTTGTACGCGAAGATGGAGTGGCGTTTGGAGAAGAATATACCTTAGTGGCGGTGGCAGATTATGTATTACAGCACACTCCTGGTAACACGGTCTCTAATCTTTCTTCTACACGTGCACTGAGAGATGTGACCGAAAAACATGGTCAAAAATACGAGGCTTCGGCAGTTGGAGAAGTGAACGTAGTGACCAAAATGAAAGAAGTAAATGCACCAATTGGTGGCGAAGGAAACGGGGGGATTATTTATCCTGAATTACATTATGGACGCGATGCTTTGGTCGGTATTGCACTATTTTTATCTCATTTGGCGGCTTCCAATATGCCTGCTTCTCGTTTGCGCCAGACCTATCCGAAATATCATATTGTCAAGAACAAAATCCAGCTGACACCAGAGATTAATGTAGATGATGTTCTAACGAAATTGCACGAAAAGTACAAAAAGCATCAACTGACGACGATTGATGGCTTAAAAATTGATTTGCAAGATGGCTGGATTCACTTGCGCAAGTCGAATACTGAACCGATCATTCGTATCTATGCAGAAGGCACTTCAGAAGTAATTGCTAGAAACTTAGCTGGAAAAATCATGGCGGATATGACAGAAATTATTCGTAGGTAGTAGACTCATCAAAACAACTCTCTATCAGAAATTCCAATTTCTATCCCAAGTATCAATAATATCCAAAGAAATCTTCGGCATCGAAGTAGGGCTAGTTGTACTAGAATTAGCAAAAACGCCATAGATACCAATGCGCATTCTTCTCCTTGGTCCAAGTTTAAAAATGCGTTCTACGCCTGCAATTAGCTCCTGATATTGGAAGTTATTTTCCTTCATCCAAAGTAAGCCACCACCTGCTACGGCACGTACTTTTAGCAGTTTTACTAAAGGAATATTATTCACCAACGCGCCATTGAAATGATGCAAATGGTGCACTTCCAAATATAGATCAGTGGTGGTCACTTCTTCCTCTAGCAGTTGAAATGTATTAAGTGGATCGGAATATAGGAATGGATTGGATTCGCTGAAACGTTTATAATCAATGAAGCGTAAATCTTTAATATTTAAGAACTTACCTGTTCTAATTCTATAAATTGAATTTCCGAAAGTTCCTAATTGTAAGTCTTGATTGATTGTGAATTCCAACTGGTCGAAATCTACATCACTGCCAAATGTTCCGTTCCAGCCTCGGCGATGATGCAACGTAAAAGTTGGAAATTTACTTCCCAAAATAACCTTTCGATTAGGTTCGGTCATAAATCGTTGAGCGGGCGTGTAAGATAAACTTAGACTACTGATAGTCGCCTGATAAGGTTCAAATTCAACTGCTTCCGTTTCTCCTACTATTCCATCTAGGAAACTTTTGCCATCCAAATTAGTTACTGGTTTTCTGTCCATGAAAGACAAACTCGTGCTCAGATATAGACCATTTAGTAATTCAGTTCGATGTCTAAGATGAACCCCTTCTCTAAGAATATAATTAGAAACCTTAAGCTGATTCAAGTAAGCATCATAAGGATTAATGGACTGAAAAGAGCGTTCTACGTCAATAGAAATGCTTGAAATTCGATGGGGATTGTAGAAGTACCAAGCATAAGCACTTCCCTGCACATCTTGATTACGCAAACCAACGCTTAAATCAAGACTTGTCCAAAGTCGCTGCCCGTTTTCCCATTTTTTGAAATGAGAGACAAAAGGATTGACTCGAAAACCACCAACCACTTCAAAGTCAATGAAAGCAGGCAAAGAACCAAACCACCACTGCTGCTGCTTCCTGTAATTACGAAAGGAAACACCATCCCAAAGAATCTCCAAGGGCTTTACTTTATTGAAGGCTTGCTCCACAGAATCTTTGTATTCAGGACTATCATAAATCGCTTGTATACTATCGCGATAAGCCACCATTTTTAGCACCTTTTCAGTCAAAGGTTCGGTGCGCACTTGCTCCCAATAAGTCGAATCGCGCTTGTAGGCTTCTTTAGTCGTTACAGCTACTTCATTGCTAAAGAACTTTTTAGGGAAAGCGTAGTCTTTTTGGTAGTTTTTATATTGAAGCATGGTGTTGCCTTTAAAATTTTGCTTTTTACCTTGCTTCGTTTCGTAGTAAAATTGTTGGCGCGTTGGTATCCAAAGGCTGTCTTCAATCTGCTCGTAAGTTTGATTGATGCTAAACTTATCGTAAAACTTTAAACCACCTTTTGGTAAGTCCAACTCTACACGATTGATATTCCAAATGCCTTCATTGATGTAGATGAAACCTTTGAATGTAGAGTTGCCAACCTTTCGAGGAATCACTTTGATTTTGTGCACTAAAACGCCATTCTCTTCTTTACTTTCGATCAGTTTATATTTATAAGAAAGAATTGCGGTCTTGCTAATTGGCGAGATGAGTGGTGCTTCGACTATGGTCTGCGGATTTAATAAATTACGATAAAAATTCAAATCGGTTCTACCAAAATTGGGAACAAATAAACCTGCCTTCGAGCCATATTTTTTATAAGCATTGCGCTCTTCCTTGTATTTGTTAGGATATTGATAATTTAAGGTCAACTGCATTTCCAACAGATTGATATTGGGCATTTTTTCTTTCTGTTTTGCTTCTTCTGCTGCTAAAGGATCATCCTCTGGATTGAATCCTTCAACATCCACAATCTCTTCCTCTTTTTTCTTTCTCTCACGCTCTATTTTCTCAACTTCTTCGGTTGCCTTCACATAGATTTCAGTCTTGTAGCTTTCCACTTGCTTCAAAAACTTCTTCTTATTTTCTACTGCTTTCTGAATAATCGCGTAAGCAGGATCTTTCTTGGAGGCTCTCACTACAATTTCTTGTAACTCTAAATTAGATGCCTTCAAAATCACGGAATGCTCCACATTTTCGTCAATCAGAATATCAAATTTCTGTGCCTCGTAGCCCAAAGCCGAAATTACGAAATTGTACTCTCCAGGGTTGAGTGTCATGAAGTAATAGCCATTCTCATCTGTCGAAGTTCCAGTTTGGAGTTGCTGAATGAAAATATTGGCGTAAGGAATCGGCTCGTTATCTTCCGTGTAGACGTAGCCGCTAATTTGTTGCGCTAAAAGGGAAGTAGAGCAAATGCAAAAAAGTGCGAAGAATAGGAAAAGATGTTGTTTCACAGTTCTAGAAGTGTGGGTGATTAATGAATTCTTTGCTTAGGACTGATTGGAGGCATATTTTGTTACAGGTTAAGCGTAAAAATACTTTATCTGGAACTTAATACTACCTAATGATAGGCTATGCATACTATTGGTTGTATGTAGTGTTATTTTTTTAACACTTCAAAAGTAGATACAATGTTTAGAAAAAACAATTAAATGTTGATTTTTTAACATTTTAAGTGCGCATAACAAAACTTTTAGTACACTGTGTAAGAAATTCATTTAAGTTTTATCCCGCCACTTCGCGGCGATAATTCTTGAGGAGGGAGGTTTATTGGGTGGAACGCCCAATAAACCTCCCTCCAAAAAAAAACTCTGCGCGCCGCAAGGCGCGCTAATGGAACAAAATATGTCTATAATTTACTTCACCCCTGTACACTTTTTTGCTTTCGCCCGTAGGCGCGAAAGGGCAATACTTTTGAATTAGCGTGATTTGCGAAGTTTGCGGTGCAGTTTTTGGGGTTAGGTAACTTTGTAAATCTAGGTGACAGTAGCGTTCCAAGTTTACAAAATCTCGCTCCTCCTCAGAACGGGCGCCTCAGATTTCGCAAACTATTCCTTAATTCAACG
>JBCDFY010000051.1:0-33290 GCA_039176995.1 Bacteroidota bacterium | reverse complement strand
TTAGGAAGTACGTCAAGTACCAAGAACAACAAGAGCGTCTTGCCGAAAATAATCAACAAAGTTTTGATTTTTAGCAGGGTCTTTCGAGCCCCCTTTGGGGGCAAATTAATACCACCTTCTTAGAAGGTGGATTCTTTATTAGAGATGGCAAAAGATTGAATCTCATTATGGCGTGCGATGTTTACGAATTCAATGAAAACAATGAATTAGAAAGAATCTATTCCTACTGCATTCCAGAAAAAAATAAAAAATGACAAAAGAAAAATTAGCAGCACTGACCGATGAAGAATTATTAGTCGAAAAGAAGAAACTTAAAAATTCTAAAATGCTTCACGCCACATTGATCGGTTTTCTTGGTGGCGTACTTCTTTTTGGAATCGTTTCTTGGATTCTATCTCCAGAGAAGAAGTTGGGATTCTTTATTCCCATGTTATTTCCTATCTATTTCATTTACAGATTGCTTAAAAACCCAAAAAGTAATCAGGATTTGGAAGAGGTTTTGAAGGAGCGGGGCTTAGCTTAGATAATGCTACTATCAAAATAGAATTCAGCTGTTTCTGGCAGATTGTCGAGATGCTGTGCTAGTTAGTCTAGCAAATACCCGTTAAGAATTTATCCTTTTCGTTTTGTGTCGTATGCAACCATCTCCAAAAGAAACAAACTTAAGAAATACTGATCCTCAAGAGGATTTTAAAAAACCACTTCTACTATGGACTACACCGTATCTACTAAGTCTATTCATGCCATAAAGACGCAACTATTCAGATGGTATACTTTCTATGAAAGAGAAATGAATAAAGAGCGAATCTCCGATCAATTAGAAATATTGAGCGATGAGGTTACGATTAATTCAATGGGAAAAATAGTGACTGGTAAAGAAGAATATGAAAAGATTCTACCAATATACAAAGGCACGAAAAATGCTCATAAATTCACTGCTATAAACGTGAACAATGACGCTGGAGCAATAAGTGCGCAAGCAGAAATAATTTTCCAAACAATTAGAGCAGATAATACAACTGCTCAAATGAAAATCGCTTATGATTTGCAATTTTTAGCGTTCAATGGGAAAGAGTTGCCGCTATTTCAGAACATAACGATAAAACCGCTAGAGCAACAAGCATTTGA
Source organism: Bacteroidota bacterium (assembly GCA_039176995.1). Taxonomy (GTDB): domain Bacteria; phylum Bacteroidota; class Bacteroidia; order Chitinophagales; family Saprospiraceae; genus JAAUTG01. The sequence continues at coordinate 32,162 of JBCDFY010000051.1, read as the reverse complement.
TACCTTTTCAGATACCTATCCAACAAATCGACTCTCTGCACTTATGCATTGCTGGTTGTTCAATATTAAACAAATGAACGGAGACGCTGAACCCTTCAAAAAACTGCTGGCAGAGGAGTTTGAACTGCATTTTTCAAAAGACAATATAGTGTCCAGCATGGAGCAATTTGAAAAATGGGTGAAATATGCTGCGTCTGCGGTCAGTGAAACCAATCATTTTCCTGAAGACTTTGAAGTAAAAACAATAGAAGAAAATCTTTATGAAATGGACGTGGACTTTGTCTGGAGAGGCAAATCTCCCAAAGGCGATAAGCTACAAGCTATGACGCATCACAAGTGGATAGTGGAAGACGATATAAACGCTCCATTCGCTAAAATTCGCAAAATGGAAGTGACGTACAAAATGCCTTTTTCTCCATTGGAAGGGTAATCAGGTAATAGTAACACACTATGAAACGCTTAAACATAATTCTACTCCTAATTATCATCATTTCTTGCTCTCAAAAAGGGCAGCATGGGGAAGAAGATAAACCTCCCATTCCCAACACTTCGACTATTTGGCCAACAAAACAATGGCAACACCAGAATTGCTCATTGTAATTATAAAATGACCGTTACGCGAATTCGCGCAACGGATATTACAAAGACCATATAAATATATACCGTCAAGACTTCAGTTTTAAATAAAGTTGTAATTATGTAATATTATCTTTACGATGTTGAGATGACTTAGATTGGCTTGGTATATATATCGTATATCACTAAGATGCTATGCGCTCATTTAAAAAGTGGTGTAATATTTAGTGAGCGTATCGTATTATGGTTACAAACCTCGATAATCGGGAAAATATGAGAAACTGTCTCGGAAATTTGATTCTCGATTAAGTTGGTTATACTCACGACAATCGAGGTACATCCCGTTATTCAGATGCGAGGCAACGGGTTTGATAATTAAAATATTGTAAATCAGTTACTTACATATTGTTTGGTTTCCCGTTATTCAGATGTGAATAACGGGAATTATACTAATCTAATGTCATAATAAAATGAGTGGAATATCAAAATTTGAATATGAAGGGCATCCAATAGCTTTTGAGTTTTCTAATGGCAATAGAATGATTAATGCTACACAGATGGCAAAAAAATTCAATAAGCTCATTGGAAACTTTCTTAGACTACAAGGTACAAAAGATTTTATAGTAGAATTAGAAGCTCAATATGCTGGCATGGGGGAACGAGAAAATTTTCAGGCTTTGCGCATAGTACAGGGAGGAACGCCAGAACTACAAGGAACATGGATGTCGGAGTTGCTAGCCTTGAAGTTTGCCGCTTGGCTGAATCCGAAGTTTGAGATTTGGATTTTTGATAGAATCTTAGAATTATTGAAGACGGGCAAGACGGAACTGGAGCAGAAACCAACGCCCAATTTAGTAAAGTCCATCAGATTAATCGCCGATCAGTTGGAGGAACACGCTGGCGATATATTGAAAAATAGTAATAGGATAGAAGCAATTGAAGAAGTAGTTCAAGAATTGGAGTCAAAGATCATAAGTGTGGACGATCATTATTATACCATCGCAGGCTATTGTAATCTGAAAAATATTCCTTGTCCACTACATGAAGCAAAAGTCTGGGGAAAAGCGGCAGTGCAATTAAGTAAAAAGCAAAACATACCAACCGGTATGGCGCACGATGAACGATATGGGAGGGTGAGGACGTACCATCAAGAGGTGTTGGATAAGGTAGTGAAGTGAATGATACCGTAATAACGTACTTTAATAATTAGGCAAAAAATATTGCTATAATTACAACTTTATTTAAAGTTGTAGTGGTATAATATTATCTTTACAGCACTAAGGTAGTTGTAATTTGAATCTAGTAAGCAAATTCTTGCAAGTCATAATCAAATTAAAAAGTATTCACGCTAAGTCATGAAGGCAATCACAAAACACAAATATGGAGGACCTGAAGTACTTAAGCTGGAAGAGATAGACCAACCCACTTTGCGGGAGGAGCAATTACTGATTAAAGTCAAAGCTAATTCTGCCAACCCAGCGGACTGGCATATCCTAAGAGGGAAACCATTCCTCACCAGATTGACGTTTGGTCTGTCTAAACCAAAAGATAAAGTGCTCGGGGCTGATTTTGCTGGCATCGTTGAAGCAGTAGGGCAGGGAGTTACAAAATTCAAGATTGGGGATCGGGTATTTGGTGAAACGCTGAAAGGAGGTGCCTTTGCAGAATACACTTGTGCGCCAGAAAGTGTTTGTGGACTAATGCCCAAAGGAACAGCCTACCCTGAAATGGCATGCGTGCCTGTCGCTGGACTGACAGCATTACAAGCACTACTCAAGCATGGGAAATTAGAAGAGGGCGAATCGGTTCTGATAAACGGTTCTTCGGGAGGAGTCGGACACTTTGCCGTACAAATCGCCAAAGCATATGGTGCTCGGGTGACCGCAGTATGCTCTAGTAGAAATATTGACTTTGTAAAATCCATTGGTGCAGATGATACTATCGCTTACAATAAAGAGAACGTTCATCAGCACATTGGAAAATACGATCTGGTGGTCGATACCCATGGGAACTTAAACTTTGAGGATTACAGAAGAATGGGTAAACGTGGAGTACTAGTTGGATTTACCTCCATGGGACATATGATGGCTGTTTTATTGAAAAATGGCTTCAACAAATTTCCACTTACCCAATTTACTGCCGAAGCCAATAATGAAGACCTAAATACGCTTGGAAGACTAATTGAACAAGGCAAGATCAAACCACATCTTGAAAAAATATACCCTTTTCCCGAAATTCCAAAAGCTATTGAATACATAGAATCCATGCGAACGAGAGGAAAGGTGGCGATGTCGTGGGAGGTATGATTTTTAGGGAAAATTGATGTAAATCGTTTTATTAGAGGTTTTTCGGTTGATAATTTGGAAAATATGAGGCGGTTCTATCTAACCTACTCAAAATCCGAGAAACTGTCTCAGAAATCTGATTTTCGATTGAGTTGGTGGCATTACCTAAAGCTCGTTAGAATTGATGATGAAGCAGAAAGGCGGTTTTACGAATTGGGAGCAATTGAAAATCAATGGAGTTTACGAGAACTTCAGCGGTAAACTGATAGCGCGTTGTATCAACGATTGGTATTAAGCAGAGATAAGGAAAAAGTAAAAGAACTTTCAGAGAAAGGACAGATAATCAATAAGCCATCAGATGCCCTAGAAGATCCCTACACTCTAGAGTTTATTGGTCTACCGGATAAAAGTGAATATTCTGAATCTGATTTAGAGAAAGAGCTAATAGATAAGCTCGAACAATTTCTATTGGAACTAGGGAAAGGTTTTGCCTTTGTAGCCCGACAAAAAAGGATCACGATAGATGAAAAACATTTCAAGGTTGATTTGGTATTTTACAATCGCCTATTGAAAGCATTTGTACTAATGGATTTGAAGATAGGCGAATTGCGACATCAAGATATTGGACAAATTCAGATTTATGTCAATTACTATGATCGCTTCGTAAAACTAGAAGAGGAAAACGAGACTATTGGAATTATTCTTTGTCAAGACAAAAGCGATACTTTGGTAGAAATAACGCTTCCCGAAGATAATAGCAGATTTTTGCAAGTAAATATCAAACAGTTTTACCAAGCAAAGAAGAATGGAAGAAGTTAATCGAAAGGAAATGAACAATAGAATATCAAGGATTGAAAATAACGTCCAAGACAGAAATAGTGAAGCATGGAAAATGCTTTGCGATTATGTTGATAAAATAGCGGAAGAAGGAAAAGATGAATTTGCTCCTTATGAAGAACTGGGAGCAGAGTTATACTCAGAAATTTATACTCTGCCAGAATCAATATCTAAACTAAAAAAAGTCAAAAAAATATGGCTCTACGGGAGTAAACTAAAGAGAATTCCTCCTGAAATTGGACAAATGGAATCACTCGAATATTTTGACCCATATACTTCATATAATCTGCATTGGTTTCCATTTGAAATAACAAAATGCAAAAATCTTAAAGATAGTAGAGTAAGTACAAGAGCATTATATGGAAACTTTAAAAATAGAATGGGATTTCCAAGACTTAATCATTCACCAGTCAAATATTATGGAGACAAATTAAATTGTAGCATTTGTCAGAAAGCAATTTCTTATGATGAAACAAAACAAATGTGGATTACATTATGGATTGGAACAGGTTACCTTCCTTTATTGACAAACTTGTGTTCCAAAGAATGTGAAGACAAATTAAATGAATACCCTAAGCCAGCAGAATATTATTGGCAATATCCGCATCAAGGTGGAAGTGATTTAGAAATGCCAAAAATGACTCAAATGGAATGGGCAAGAGCAACTGGAAAAATTAGAAAATATAAAGGAATCGAAATCTTAGATGTAACTGATGAAATCAATGAGAATCTAGGAAAACCAAAAAATAATAAAGAGGAAAAGGTAGAATATGATTCTGATGCACAAGAGAAAATTTCATTCAAAGATTTAAAGCCATTGAAATTGATCAGAAAAATTTGGGAAAAATTAAAAGGTGTAAATACTTGATGAGTGTATGGTATCGCGGTAGCATACCGCAACAATCGAAGGAGAGGCAAAGCATAACATTTTAGAAACCAGAAAAAATAAATTCTATCATGGATGAACTAGTGAAAAATATTGAATACCAACAACTTATTGAAAAAATAGGAGAAGCATACCAAGCGGCAAAAAGTAGGATCGCTACTGCTGTGAATACAGAAATGCTAAAAGCATATTGGGACATTGGAATGCATATTGTAGAATTTGAACAAGGTGGAAAATTGAAGGCAGAGTATGGTAAAGGTCTGCTTATTAATCTTTCAAAAGACCTAAGCATCCGATATGGCAGAGGATTTAGCAGAAGCAATCTCAACTATATGAGGTTATTATACGGCAAATATCCAAAATGTGAGATGCTGTCTCACAAATTGGGTTGGTCTCATTACTTTGAATTGCTCAAAGTGGATGATGATTTAGCACGCTCATTTTATGAACAGCAATCTATAGCTGAAAATTGGACAGCGTAGATCGTCTTGGTGTGTCACCAAGATGCAATACGCTCATCAAGAATTATCATACATTTTTTGATGAGCGTATCGTATCGCGGTAGCATGCTGCGACAATCGGGTTCTCTACGACCAAATAAAAATAGAAACAGAATATGCCAGGAATAAGCTTATCGGATTTTTTTAGTGAGAAAAGAGATGCTTCGGAAATAAAATCAGAGATATTAAATGAATACTTCAAAGCTTGGGCAGCCATTATGTTAAAGGGGCAGAGATATAAGCGAATTGAAAAGATTTTATACGTTGATTTGTTCTCTGGACCGGGACTGTATGAAGACGGAAGCCCTTCGACTCCAATCAAGATATTGAATAGTATTTATAATAGCAAGGAGACATTTGTAGACTATGATAAGCATGTTCAGACCTTTTTTAATGATAAAGATGGAAAACTTATAGACGATCTTAAACGAAATATTTCAAACCTTGATTACTTTGACAAACTGAAATATAAGCCTATAATAGTAAACAATTCGGCAAGTTTAGATATACTCAAAAAAGCTCTTAGCGACAGTTGTCCAGCACTAACATTTATTGATCCTCTTGGCTATGGATTTACTCAAAGAATGTTAATGTTTGCAATAAAGAATTGGGGTTCAGATTTATTTATGCTATTCAATTTCAACAGAATTAGGGCTGCAATAAAAAATAAGAAAGTTGAGCAAAATATGGTTGAAATTTTTGGTGACTACTTGCAGGAATTACAAGATTTTTATGACAAAGAAAGTTCTCCTCAAAAAAGAGAAGTATTTATTATAGAGACATTTCAGCGCATCTTCGAAGACAAAGGTTATATGACTTTGAAGTTTAAGGTTAACTTTCCTGATAGAGATCAAACTAGCCATTATTTGTTCTTCATCTCTAAAGTTCAGTTGGCAATAACTAGAGCTAAGGAGATTATGTCCAAGTATAGCGATTATCAAAATGATGGGATACCATATTTTGGTGCTAACTTGAATATCCCTCCTGTATTAATGCCAGATATGAATATACACTCTCTCAATAAGTTAGCAAAATCAATATATGATTTACGCGAAGAGTTTGATGGAAAAAAGATAGAGGATGTCTACATGGCTCACAACTACAAAACCAATTATATAAAGCCCAATTATAAAGAGGCTTTTTCAAGATTATTAAAAGACAGCAAGGTTAATCTATATGACAAAAAAGGTAAAGGAACAACAAGAATAACTTACACAGCTACAGTTAAATTTAATTAGATGGCACAATCGTCAATAGAATGGACTGAGATGACTTGGAATCCAACAACTGGATGCTCCAAGGTTTCCCAAGGTTGTAAATATTGTTATGCGGAGATCATGTCTAAACGACTGCAAGCAATGGGAATTGAGAAATACAAAGATAACTTTAAGGTCAGGACTCATCCTGATGCTTTGAAGGTTCCATACACGTGGAAAAAACCTAAGATTGTTTTTGTGAACTCAATGAGTGACTTATTCCATGAAGAAGTCCCTTTATCATTTATAAAAGATGTTTTTGAAGTGATGAGAGACAACCCTCAACATGTGTTTCAAGTTTTGACAAAAAGGTCAAAGAGACTACGCAAGCTTAACTCAGAGTTGAAATGGTCACATAATATTTGGATGGGGGTATCTGTAGAAGATCAAAAAGTTGAAAACAGAATAGATCATCTTAGAAATACTAACGCTAATGTTAAATTCTTATCACTTGAACCATTGTTGAGCTCACTACCTAATCTTAACCTTAATTGTATTGACTGGGTTATTGTTGGAGGTGAAAGTGGCCGTAATCCTAGGAAAATGGAAGTGGATTGGGTACTTGATATTCAAGAACAGTGTGAAAAAAGCGATGTGGCATTTTTCTTTAAACAGTGGGGTGGAAAGAATAAGAAAAAGAATGGTCGCCTTTTGAATGGTAAGACATATGATGAAATGCCTGAAATAGATTTACAAAAAAGTGTATAATATAATTAAGTCTGTAGAGAACTTTGTATGCCTGTCCATGCCTTGCACTCAAGGTATGCTGGGAGTTAGCTTAAAAAATATCTACCCACAAAACCTTCCAACAACATATCCCCCGATTAAATAAACTCTCCAATCACCAAACCAACAGATAAAAGAACAAACAACAACAAATGGTAATATCATTCATCTCATACAAAGGTGGCGTTGGAAAAACCACCCTTTCAGAAAACGTAGCGGTGTGCTTTGCGAATGCAGGGCGGTCGGTTTGCATCGTGGATGCGGACGACTCGGCGAACTCCGCGAATTGGATCAAGAATCGTCCTGCGGACTTGCCGAAAATTGAGGTGTTCATCGAAAATGATGAAGACGATATCGCTTTAAAGATCAAGGAGTACAACCAAAAGTACGACTTGGTGATTATTGATAGTCCACCTTCGCAGACGGCAATTTCTACCATGATTTTGCTGATGAGCAATTTGGTATGTGTACCACTCTTGCCTAAAGGACAGCAAGAGACTAATACCATCGGGCAATTGGTGCGCCGCTTGAATAATTTGGAAGCCACCAAGGACAAAAAAATCCCTGCCTATTTCATTGTCAACGAATACGATCCTAGGATTTCTTTGCATCGCTCCTTCGTGGCACAAATGGAACAGAGCTTCCCAGATCGAGTACTCAATTCCAAGCTGCACAACCGAATCGCCTATTCCGAGGTTACGCACCAAGGCAAAGGTGTCTTTGAGTACAGCGATGCGAAAGCCAAAGATGAAATCTACGCATTAGTCAACGAACTATCGCAAATTATTAGCAAATTATAACACTTTTGGGAGTGAGTTTAAACCACTTAGGAAAGTAAAATTTTGAACCACAAAGGGACAAAGAAGCACAAAAGAAGGCTGGAAAAAATCTTTGTGTCCTTTGATTCCTTTGTGGTCCAGACACTCGAACATTCAAACATTCCCTCATTCAAACACTAAATCATGGCAAAATCAAAAAAAGAATTCAACTTATCAGGTCTTCAAAACCTAAGTCTAGATAAAAAACCAGACATCGAAAAAGCAGTCGAAGAAGTGAAACCCAAAGCGAAGAAAGTTGAGACAAAACCTAAAGCTGAACCAACACCTGCACCCAAACCAAAGCCGAGAAGAGGTCGTCCACCAAAATCGGAGCAAGCAAAGAGTACGAGTACCTCCGAAGATACTTCAAGACCCAAAATGAAAAGCACCAGTTTCAAAATCGAAGAAGATTTGCATCGCTCTTTGAAAGAATACAGCTTCTTTGAAGAAATCAACATGGCAGACTACATTTTTGATTTGGTGAAAGAGGACTTGAAGGATAAGGGATATTATCCACCGCGGAAGAGAAAGAAGAGGTAGAATTGAATACCGAACACGGAATTACGAATTTTGAAGTTTTTCTAAGCTAGACATGTAACGTGCTATACATGGAAATTGAGATATGGATAAAAGGAGACTTTGAAAGAAGCAACTGCCAAAAAAACTTTGCGCCTTTGCGTGCCAAATAAAACACTTCGCATGATGAAACGAATCCTACTACCTTTACTAACACTCTTGCTTGCTTACTTGCTCTTCTTCCCCGTCAAAATTGAACCCACGGCTTGGCAGCCACCTGAAAACGAAGGCTTCACAGGACAATTTGAGCAAAACGGTGTTTTAGCAAGCACAGAAATTCGCTTTGGAGAAAGCTGTAAAGAATGCGAAAGTGTCCATGTGGATAGCGCAGACAATGTTTATGGCTCATCAGTGACAGGCGATGTTTGGTTGTACGAGCAGGGTAGGGGAGCAGGACGAGTTTTGGCGAACACGGGCGGGCGACCACTAGGTTTACAGAAAGATAGTTCAGGTAATTTATTGGTGGTAGACAGCCACAAGGGCTTGATTTCTATTGCACCCGATGGAGTAATTACTACACTTGCGACGACTTCGGATGATGATATTGCACTCGGCTTTGCCGATGACTTAGAAATTGCAGAAGATGGTGTGGTTTACTTTTCGGACGCTTCCTACAAATTTGCGGTGGAAGGTTATAAATTGGATTTACTGGAACATCAACCGAATGGACGTTTGCTGGCTTACTACCCTGAAACGAAGAAGACGAAGACTTTACTCAATGATTTGTACTTCGCCAATGGAATTGCGGTGAGTCACGAGCAAGACTTCGTCCTCGTGAATGAAACTGGAAAATATCGAGTGACCCGCTACTGGCTGAAAGGTGAAAAAGCGGGGACTTCGGATGTACTAATTGACAACTTACCCGGTTTTCCTGATGGCATCAGTCAAGGCGAAGATGGTATATTTTGGGTAGCGATCATTTCGCCTAGAGATGCAAGTTTGGACGCAATTATGCCTTATCCATTTGTACGAAAAATCATCACGCGTCTACCTGAATTTTTGAAACCCAAACCTAAAAATTATGCTTGCGTATTAGGCATCAATCGGGAGGGCGAAGTGATTCATAATTTTCAAGACCCTAGTGGCAAATTTGCACAAATTTCTTGTGTAACCGAGCAAAATGGGAAGTTGTATTTTGGTTCGTTGGGACAGAGTGGAGTAGGAGTGTTTAACTTAAAATAATTACAACTCCATACAACACGTTCTCTTAAAATTGCATCCATAATACTAACAAACCACACGCTTAGTATTATGAAAACAACTACACACCTGTTAAACTTGTTACTGATTCTTGTAGCTGGTTTCCTCCAAGCTCAAACCTTTACCATCAGTGGCTATATTGAGGATGAATCTTCGGGCGAAAAGCTCATCGCTGCTAATGTTTACGATGCTCAATCACTTTCAGGGGCAAGCACTAATACTTACGGATTCTATAGCCTCACCTTGCCTGCGGATAGCGTAGAATTGGTCTTTTCTTACATTGGTTATCAAGCTATTAGGCAAAAGTTTAAATTGAGTAAAGATACGACCATCCACATTCAACTCAGTAGTACAGTTGCGTTAGAAACTGTGGAGGTCAATGCAGAAAAGCTGGATCGAATTGAGCAGCGCACCCAAATGAGTCAAACGACTGTTCCTATAAAGCAAATCAAGAAAATTCCTGCATTATTGGGCGAGGTAGATGTCTTGAAAACGCTACAATTATTGCCAGGTGTGCAAGCAGGAAGTGAAGGGCAAAATGGAATGTATGTGAGAGGTGGCAGTCCTGATCAAAATTTGATTTTATTGGATGGCGTGCCTGTTTATAATGTTTCCCATGTGCTAGGGATTTTTTCTGTGTTCAATGCAGATGCCATCAAAAACGTGACCTTGACCAAAGGTGGATTTCCTGCTCGCTACGGTGGTCGCCTTTCTTCAGTGGTGGAAATCAACATGAAGGAAGGCAATTTGCGCAAGTGGCAAGGCGAAGGTTCAGTAGGACTAATTTCTTCAAAACTCACGCTGGAAGGTCCGATTAAAAAAGATAAAACTTCCATTCTAATTTCAGGTCGACGCACCTATTTGGATTTAATTTTTCGGCCTATTGTTAAATCTGCTAGTGAGCGAAGTGGCAATGGTGTGGTAACTCCTAAGATTTATTTCTACGATTTGAACACCAAAATTCAGCATAAGATCAATGATAAACATCGCCTATTCTTGAGTGCCTATTCAGGTGCAGATGTGCTAAATATTGGTTTTGAAGCAGAGAGTGATGTATTTATTGGTGGCACAGATTGGGATAATAGAATTGCCGCTCTTCGTTGGAACTGGCAGATCAATAATCGCCTATTTGCCAATACGACCATGACTTGCAGCCGCTACAATTTTGATGTAGAATCATCCTATGAGGATCGCTCTTCTGAACCCGTTGATAAGTTTTCTAGTATTTATCGTTCGGGCATAGAAGATTGGGCAGCTAAAGTAGATTTTGATTTCATTCCAATGCCTAATCACTACATTCGTTTTGGAGCTTCGGCTACGCATCACACCTATCGTCCAGGTGCATTGACGCTTGACTTATCGGGAAGCATTGAAGATATTGATACAACGCTAGGCAATGAGTCGGTACGCGCCATGGAGTACGCACTCTATGTAGAAGATGATTGGCAAATTGGTGCATTCAAAGCAAATATCGGTTTGCACGCTTCCGCTTTCAACGTGGATAATACTTTCTACACTTCTTTGCAACCGAGAATTGGAATGCGTTATTTGTTGGCTAATGATTGGTCGCTGAAAGCTTCCTTTAGTACCATGACCCAGTTTATTAACTTGTTGACAAGCGAAGCCCTTTCTTTACCTGCCGATCTCTGGGTGCCAAGTACGGCACGCATCAAACCGCAACAATCATGGCAAGTGGCAGCAGGAACAGCAAAGACGCTTTGGGATCAATACGAATTCAGTATAGAAAGCTTTTATAAGCAGATGAAAAATGTGGTTTCTTATAAAGAAGGCTCTAGTTTTTTGCTTGATTTAGGCAATAATTGGGAAGACAAAATCACTCAGGGAGATGGAGAAGCCTATGGGGCAGAGTTCTTTTTGCAGAAGAAAAAGGGCAAAACAACGGGCTGGATTGGCTACACGCTGTCTTGGAATTGGCGGCAGTTTGATGAAATTAACGGTGGCAGACATTTTCCATTCCGCTACGACCGTCGGCACGACCTTTCCGTGGTACTTTCGCATCAATTTAATGAGCGAATTTCTGCTTCTATGGCTTGGGTGTACGGCACAGGAAATGCATTCACGTTGCCTAGTTATCGTTTTCAGACGAATGCTCCAGAAACCAGCGGTGGTGGCATCCGAACCTTTGATACGCAAGTCACAGGAGCGAAAAATACAGCGCGTATGACTAACTATCATCGCTTAGATTTGAGTATTGAATTATTCAAGCAAAAGAAACGCTATGAACGCCGCTGGATATTTGGGCTTTACAATGCTTATAGCCACGTCAATCCCTATTTTGTTATCGTAGAAAATTTTTCTAGAAGTGTTCGAGAAATCGGTATTCTTCCCATTATTCCTTCTATTTCTTATGCCATTAAATTCTAAATCGCCATGCAAAATTTATTCAAATTTTTACTTGTTTTTAGCGTCTTCATATTCATACAATGTGATCCAGAAGAATTCTTTTCGACAACAATCGAAGTGGACGTACCAGAACACGAATCTAAACTAGCGGTCATTGCACACTTGACTACTCAAGACAGTGCCCACCGTGTCTTTGTCTCTAACAGTTTAGGAATTTTAGAACCGCCTTTATATGATGAGATTATAGATGCAACAGTTGAGCTTTACGAAGCAGATGATCTAATAATGAGCTTTGGATACAATGAAGATAATAGAGTTTACGAAGTGCTCAACACTGGGCAACTGCAAGCGGGAAAAACCTATCATCTTGTACGAGAACATTCAAGATGGGCATGGCATTTTTTCGTTAAGAGCAACGGATATTTGGGTATTGGATGAGTAGTCAGATTTTAAATCTAACTAGCACATATTCCAGTTAATGATGCCGGGCTGTGAGAACTTGGAGATTTTCAAAATCTCCAAGTTCTAGTACCGGGCTGACCCGACGCTATTAAGTTAATTATGTACTAGATAGCTGATCTAATTTCCCTCTAAAACATATGAAGTAGAAAAAGACATAAGCCTATTCCAACAAACCACAGCATTGTGCTATCATGCGCTCAATTTCGCAATCATTCCTGCGCATCAAAACAAACACAATGAAAAAACGACTTTTCCAACTCTTCATTTGCTCCATTTTCCTAGCCAATTGCACAGCACCTAAATCAGAGACACGAATCACCGAAGACTTCAACGCTGACTGGAAATTTCACTTAGGAGAACTGCCTAATGCACAGCAAGCTGACTTCGACGACAGTCAATGGAGAACCCTCCGTTTACCCCATGATTGGAGCATTGAAGAAGGTTATCAGCAAGAAAATACCGCAGCGAGTACAGGTTTCGTGCCTGATGGAATAGGTTGGTATCGCAAAAATTTTCGCTTGGAAGAAAGTGACAAAGAGAAGAATGTTAGGATACTTTTCGACGGTATTTACAACAACTCTAAAGTTTGGATCAATGGACAATTGTTAGGAGAACGCCCGAATGGTTACATTTCTTTTGGCTATGACCTGAGTCCACATTTGAAATTTGGAGAAGAAAACGTCATCGCCGTGTACGTAGATCGAACGGCTTATGTTGATGCGCGTTGGTACACGGGTTCGGGCATTTATAGAAAAGTGCAATTGATTAAAACCAATCCTTTACATCTTGCTCAGTGGGGCGTTCAGATTACGACGCCTGAGGTCAGTGCAACGGAAGCAACGGTTGCCGTGCGCTCAAAATTGATGAATGGAAATGCGACCGACATTCAAAACGTAGAAGTGCAATACGAAATTTTGGATGCTGATGGAAATGCAGTTGCCAACGCAAAAGGAGTTGCGAGCGAGCAAATTTTTTCTGAAAATACCAAGCTGCAAATTACCAATCCAAAACTCTGGTCAATCGAAAATCCACATCTCTACCAACTATCAGCAAAAGTGATTGCTAATGGCGAGATCGTGGATGAGAAGATGGAGACTTTTGGCATTCGCAGCTTCAATTTTGATTCCAATACAGGTTTTTCTTTGAATGGTAAAAATATGAAGATCAAAGGTGTGAATTTACATCACGATGCGGGCGCAGTTGGAGCAGCAGTTTCAAAAGCAATTTGGGAATATCGAGTCGATCAACTCAAATCAATTGGCGTGAATGCGATTCGTTTTGCGCACAATCCTCACGCGAAGGAATTGCTAGAAGTTTGCGATGAAAAAGGCATTTTGGTGATGAGCGAAGCCTTCGATGAATGGGACAGACCGAAAGGAAAAAACTTGGCTTATATTGGCGATAATGCAGCACCGAAAGATGTCTCAAGAGCCTATCCAGAAAAATTCAATGAATGGGCAGAGCGCGATTTGAAAGATTTGATTTTGAGGGATTTCAATCATCCTTCGGTTTTCATGTGGAGTATTGGTAACGAAATCGAATGGACTTTTCCTGAATATCCAAAGACTTACGCAGATGTAAATGGACAACAAGAACCCTACAAATACGAACCCGCTTACGATCCTGTGCCATTGAAAGCCGCATTGGATAAAAACACAGGAGGCAATGATACTTTACTAATGATTGCGCAGCAATTGACCAATTGGGTTAAAGAAATGGATACGACGCGTCCTGTCACCTGCGGCAGCGTCCATCCTTCAGTCGGAATGGCAAGTGGTTATGGTAAAACAGTAGATGTACTTGGATTCAACTATCGAGCAGTGGAGTATGATGGGGCGCATCAGCAATATCCTGATTTAAAGATTTTGGGTTCAGAAAATTGGGGAGCGTATTCGGAGTGGAAAAACTGTGCAGAACGCGATTTTGTAGCAGGTATTTTTCTCTGGACAGGTTTCGCTTACTTAGGAGAAGCTGGTCCTTGGCCAAGAAAAGGATTGAATATTTCCCTCTTTGATTATGCTGGATTCAAAACACCGCGAGGACATTTCTACGAAACGCTTTGGCAGGAAGAACCCAAAGTTTATATGGTGACTACGCCAGCAAGTGAATCTGAATTTTCTTATGATGCAACAAAAGGATGGGCATTTGATATGCAATATTCCGCGCCTCCTGTTTGGAAAAATTTGCGTCTTTGGGAATGGTACAAAGTTAATGAGAAATGGGACTATGCCGATCAAGAATCTATTATCGTGCAGACTTATACAAATTGTGAAGAAGCAGAACTTTTTCTAAATGGCGAATCTTTAGGCAAGCAAATACTAAGCGATTTTCAAGACGATCACATCATCAAATGGGCAGTGCCTTATCAAGCAGGCGAATTGAAAATAGTTGGCTACAATGAAGGGAAAGAAGTAGATAGTTATGCTCTAAATACACCAAAAGCATTTGCGAAAATCACTTTATCTACCAACAAAACTACACTCACCGCCGACGGCTACGATGCAGCAATGGTCACTGCAAAATTGGAAGACGCTAATGGAAATATTATTCATGATTACGATCAAGCGATTACTTTTACGGTAGAAGGCGAAGGCAAAAATATCGCAGTTGATAATGGTTGGGAAAATAATGTGCAATCTCATTTTTCTGATCGAATTGTGCCGCATCAGGGAAAGGCAATGGTTGTCGTGCAAGCAGCGAAGCAGAAGGGAACAGTGAAAGTGGTGGCGCAGAGTGGGGGAGTGGAAGCTGTTTTGGAAATCTCAGTGAAGTAGAAGTAGAAGTAGTCAATTTTGAATCATTAATCTTTTGTGTCCTTAGTTTCTTCGTGGCTCAATAGCTACGCGGATTGTTGAAGGCTAAGCCTCCCATATTTCCTCCTCCCAATCTTCCACATTACGCTCTTCTTTAGAAAAACCAATACCTACAAGATGAATCGTTTTTGATGAGTTTTTGTATGCCGCAGCATACTGTCGATTTCTTATTTGTTCAATCGCATTTTCGATGGGTTGATCGAGTTTAAATTCCATCAAGTAAAGATGATCATCAGTCTCAACTAATAAATCTAGGCGACCTTTATGCTTAGTAATTTCAGACTGAACATGGAAGCCCATGAAGGAAGTGACCAAATAGATAATAGTATGGAAATAGCCTTCCCAGACTTCAAATTCGGTGAGTTTGTTGTGTTTTTTTCTAGGTAGAAGGTGATAAGAGATGTCGGAAAGTAAGATTTGAAGTTGCTCTACAAAGATACTTACGATTCCGTCTTCTAATGCCTCTTCCATCTTGACAAGCGTATTTCCTACTAGAGAGGAAGTCTTATAAGTAAAGGCTTCTGTCAGATTATAAACCATAGAGATGCGCACTTCTTCGTTGGGATAGCCTAATTCATACTTACTTCTGTTGTTTCTTGTTTTTTTCGATTTTATAGTAAGATAACCTGTCTGAAATAATAATCCTACTATATCTATCTGATCTAGAGAGTGCTTATCAAAAAAGGTTTCAGGCACGGAGACCGATTCCAATTCCTCTGGCTCAACTACTTGATTTCTGATAGTATTGACCAAGAACGTAGGTGTACCCGTAGCAAACCAAAAATTACCAAAATGATGTGCTTGTAAAAAACTAAGTAAGGAAAAAGGATTGTATAACTTTATAGTTGGATCATAGGCATAACCATTGTACCAAGTTTTGATGGCTTCTAACAACTCCTCTCTGTTTTTTTCTAAGGTTTGTGCAGCATCATTAATGTGTTCTGAAAAATAGTGTAGTAATTCATCTTGAGTAATGCCCAGAAGATTATGACTCCAGCGGTGCAAAGTTAAGTCCGTTAAATTATTCAAATCTGAAAAAAGGCTAACTTTACTAAACTTAGAAACTCCTGTAATGAACAAAAATCTTAGATGTCCTTGCGCGTCTAGCTCTTTGAGTGGAGAGAAAAAATCTTTGAGTGTATCTCGATTCTTTTTGGCTTTCTTTAAATCTGTTAAAGAACTCGTAATTGGACTATCGTATTCGTCTACCAATAATACAACTGATTTATTATTCTCTGAGATATGTCTAACTAAAGAATCGAATTGTAGAGATAGACTTTGATTAGGTAATTGGAAGTCATATTGTGTTGCATATTGCTTCAATAGAAAAGTAATACCACTTTCTAAACCAGCAATCTCTTCTTTTCCTAATTTAGAAAAATTGAAATACAAAACAGGATACTCCTCAAAATCAAAATCTGTCTCTTCATAGATATACAAACCTTTGAACAATTCCTTTTCTCCACTAAAAAGATGCTGAAATTTGGAAAGCAACAAAGACTTCCCAAAACGGCGAGGACGAGACAAAAAATATAAACTGCCACTTTGGAGCAGATTATACATTTGACGCGTCTTATCCACATACACTAAGTCCTTCTCCCGTATTTCCTTGAAATTCTGCTTGCCTGTCGGTAAGTGCTTCATCGTGTAAAGATAAGGCTTTTGTATATTTGATAAAAGTTATTGAGTTCTATCGTGAAATTAGAATGAATCAAGTTTTGCTTGACCAGAAATCGCAATACAATGAAATTAGCCTGTTCGTGAGCATTTATAATGCGCAACGTCTTATTTTGCTCGTCTCACGCCTAAGGCGGACAGGTTTGACGAGCGTGTCTAGTATCTAATTGTAGAAAAAATTACGCTCGTTACAAATAAGTGAATAGTGCGTATCAGCTTATAAAGACTGACGAGCTTACTGTGTAGAACTAACTAAAATACTGCTCATCCCCTCGCTCAGGCTGCGGCTCCGACCAATAATCAAACTGCGGCGTATTCAGCGCGGCGCGATACTTATCCGTCATATGATTGAGGATGCCCGGACGTAGTTTGTGAATGATTTGAATATCGTAGAGTTCTTCTACACTAGCCTGATAGCGAATATTGCCGACTCTTGCACCCGTTGGCAGATGAATGATTTCTACGCCACAGTACACTGCCTTTTGCGCAATTGGTAAATCACGAAAAGTAGAAGCATTTTGCCTTAATTTGGACATTCCGACGAAAAGATAATCCCCCCACTTTGCCATGCCTCGAACAAAGCCGTCTAGTTGAGTAATGACGTCGTATTTTCCGCTTTCTACGTCCACTTTGATGACTTCACCTGTCGCAGAAAGCAAGCAGTACAAATTTCCATCTATCCAACGTGGAGAATGCGGCATTGGCAGATTCGCAGCTACGATTTCGCCTGTTGGCACATCCATAATCAAGCCATCTGTTTGCACCCCTGCTCGCCAACCTTTGGGCGTAGTCGTTTGCCCAAACATGGTAACGTATTTGGGCAATCCATCTACCATGCACATTCCATTCAAATGGCAAAAATCAACGGGTTCGAATTGCGTAATGAAAGGTGGTTTCCATTTGGGCGTGAAGCTGTAATGATCGTCGATGACAGAAAGGCAAGAAAAGCGCGTATTCACCGCCCAAAGTTTACCTTGGTTGTCCCAATCCATATCGTGGATATCCACCATGCCGACATGATACACTGCTCTTGGCAGGAAGAGCGCATCGTAAGTATTAGGTTTGATCGGATAGTTTTTTGCTAAACCCGACGCATCCGCAAGTACGATGACTTCATCTTTTGTTGCAATCGCCATGCGTCGTCCTTCTACGGCGAGTCCCATTGCTTTTCGGAAGTCACGCGGTAATTGCATAAGCTGATTAATGCCATTCGGGCTAATGAAAATCAATTTACCAGCTTGGTAGGTTGTGATGGCAATGGTGCAGCCTAGTTGGGTGAGGAGCTCTGGAACATTTGGGGTGTAGGTACAGCTAAAGGGTGCTGGTGGATTCATATATTTTAGTAAATCTGCTAGATCGTTGCAGTCTAAAACTATGATACAGGATGCTTGTCTGATGAGCGTACTGCATACAAGTTACAAACTTGGACGATCAGAATTCATATTTTTTCTGTGATGTTCAGGCGTTTGAATAAAATACTTCGCAAAGCTTTCAAGATTTTTACAATTTCAAAAATGTCCTCATCATCTGCGGAATAAGCTTTGCTGATCGCATAGTTTTTATCTTCCAAAGTCATAAAAAACCAGTTTCGACCAACAACGTAGCAGCCATAAATTGGCAAATTATCTTCATTTTGGGCTTGACCAACCAACATAGCCGCTAGGTTTTGTCCAATTGGGTCGCCTTTACTTTCTTGCTCTTTCTTAAATTCATGGAAACTGAAAAAAGGCTTTTCAGGCTCGTAATAGCCACTGGCAATTAGACCATCTGGTTTGCCACTCAATTCATATTCATTAATTTGAGCAACAATATTTCTCTGCGCAAACCAGTTGATTTTATTAATTACCGAGAAACCAATCATGCCAAATATTGGGCCAATGAAATTTAAGGAAAGTTCTTGCTCATTCCAAGCATCAATATTGCCCAACAGCAGTGTTTGATATTTCTTCGCGATGATGGCTTCTTCTTTGTCGACATCTGGAAGGTTAGATAGCCAAGTCTCTAAACTATTCAAAGTCATAGCCTTCTGCAACCCAAAAATCTTATACATTTTGACTGGTGTCATCTCATTCAGCGACAATCTCGTAATTCCTTCCATAGCTAAAGATTTTAAGAGATTCAAAGATACAGCTTTCTCTATCAATTATCAATGAAACAAAACACACGTGTGTATCCCAAATTGCACTTTTATAGAAGATTTGAAGTAGCAAAAACTCTGATCTCTGCTTTTTTCAAATCATGGCGGCATCGAACCGCCATGATTTGATCGAGGTTTCTTAAGGACAAAAAATGGCTAAAAAGCCATTTTTTGTCCTTAAGAAACCTCGATGGATTTGGATGGACTCGATGTCCATCCAAATCCACAACAAGTCGCTTTTGGCAAGTATTATTGAGCATTTGTGCAATTTGGGATACACATTTTTAAAACTACTCAGGCACTAAGTCTGAGTGGTTCATAAACAATGTATGGATAATAGGTCATCTACTGTACTACCACCCGATGCACCAAACTCACCTCATCATTCACCAAATGCAGCATATACAAACCATTAGCAAAAGCACTCAAATCCAAGGTTGTTGCCGTTCTATCTAGTTCAAAAGTAGCGATCCTTTTTCCTGTCATATCAAAAAGCTCCAAGTGAGTCGAATGCTTCTTCAACACCTCTGCAACTTCGATATTCAAGATACCTTCCGTAGGGTTGGGCGCAATTTTAAAACCTGCTTCAATGGCATTGGTTTCTGCAGTAGAACTCGCAGTTTCTAAAGTGAAAGTCAAGTAGTCTACATTAAAAGGATTGTTATTCGTGATATTCAGTCGCACGACTTGTTCACCTGCTTCCAATTCTATCGTATTGCTGGCTTCTATTTCTTGAAAAACGTACCAATTGCCTGTATTGGGAACAGTAAAATTGGTAGCTGCGTCATTTTTGCTAAAACGAATGTCAAAAGTACCATTAGCGACTTGCGAAGCTACTTCTGCTTTCACGCTATAAGTACCTGCTTCCGCAACATTCACGGTGTATTCTATCCACTCGCCCGAGACCACATACTCTAAAATAAATCCATTCCCTTGTGTTCCAATATCCACGCCTTCGTCTAGTCGAAAACCAGCAGGAATATTTGCAGGATCGCTATCGTGATAGGCTAATCCTTCGCCGCCATTGTCGTATTCTTCTACTTCCAAATTGCCAGGAATTTGAATGAGTGTTTCCTTAAATGGAGTTTGTGCCGTCGCATTGATGCGCAGACGCGTTGGATAGCCATGCAGCAAGATTCCGTCGGCTCGATTGGTGTAGATTCGATAAGTATAGGTTTTACCTGCTTGCACATCGGTATCTACGAAACTCGTGGCATCAGCAGGAAGCTCCGCGATTTGCACAAATGCGCTAGTTGCACCTACAGAACGCTCTACAATGATGTTGCCATTATCACTTGCTCGATTGTTCCATTCGACTACAATAGTTGGTTCATTAGTAGCAGTGTCAGGCATAAAAGTAGAAGTGATTTGATTAGGCGAATCTTCGTGATAGTGCATCAAAATGTCTTTTTCCACTGGCCAAGTATTGTTGGCTCTATTCAAAATGCGAAAATCACCACCGTCATCCCAAACGGAAAAGGCAAAACCATTAATAACACATTGCTCTACGTTGTGTGCATAAATCCGCATTCGAGAATTGAAATCTCCCGCGTGAATCGCACCAAATTCACTATGATGGATTGGAATATCATTCGCAACCGACCAATTTTTGATACCTCGATATTTGTTGGTCATTTGCTGATAGTCGTTGGGCGATCCCCAAGTGCCCATGCCTTGCCCCGAAAATTGCCACGGATCGTAGGCGTGATAGTAGCCAATGATGTAATCATCTTCTGGAATCGCGGCGCGCATCAGTTCTTGAGAATTGGAATAGACATTACCGCCATAAATTACGATTCGCGTAGGATTGGTTTCTCGAATAATGCCCAAAATGCGCGCATTCAAATCATCCACTTGCGCAACGGTCATGCCTTTGGGTTCATTGATGATCTCGAAGAGCAATTTCTCTGATTTATCTTTGAATCGCTCCGCAATTTGTACCCAAATGGAATCGTATCTCGCTCTAAGCACCACATTGTTGTAATTATTTTTGAGCCAATCTTCGTGATGCCCATTCAGCGTAATATAAAAACCACGTTCTAATCCCCAATCTACAACTTCCTCCACACGATTCATCCAACTTTCATTAATCGTAAAAGGTGTCGTACTAGAAGTATGCCGATCCCAACGAACAGGGATTCGAATGTTCGTAAACCCTGCTTCCAGATAAGCATCGAAGTAAGATTCCTGTGCTGGTCCGTTGTTCCAGCTACCTTCCAATGGTGGTTCAAGCGTATTGCCCAGATTGATGCCTCTGCCCATCCCTGCGACGGCTTCTTCGGGCGTGAGTTGAGCGAATAGAGTAGAAGTGAAAAGGAGTAGTAGAAAAGAGTAAGCCAATTTCATTAGTCGTATTTCTTGTAAGAGAATATTATTTGTTTTTCTACTTACAAGAGGGAATTTTTGGGTGGTTTTACTATTGTCCTACAACTTTTTTGGAGAAAATAGGAATGATTGTTCAGAGGGAAAGTATTTGCTTAAAATTTGAATAACATGATTAGTTCGTTTGACCGTAATGACAAGAGAGCAATCAAGTTGAGCGATGAAATTAAAAAATTCTGACTCTGGAGGGTAACCTTTTCTTTCCGATTGGGCATAAAGGATGAAATATGATTCATCCATTAAAATTCAATATTATGCAAATCCATTTGAAAATAGGGTTACTTATCTTAAGCACAACAGTATTTTTGTTAAGTTGTGAAGATCATTGCCCTACATTTTTTGAAGAAATTGGTGCTGATCGTTTAGCTACAGATTCTGGTACCACGACTTCTTTACAGATAGATACGCTCTCTTCAACTCTTAATGACCCTATTGGAGGACCTGGTGGTGAAGGAGAATTGAGATGTACGGAAGCGACGCTCAAAGCCTTTCAGGTGAGAGACCTTACAGAAGACCAAATGCCTGCTTCGGGTGATATGGAATCTATCGTTTATCCTGGTGCTATTCTCCAAGGAGCATCATTTGAGCGAGGAGATTTCGTACCCGTAACCATCCCTACCAAAGGTGGAAAACTAACGTTAACAGGCATTTCTGGAACAGGATCAACCTCTGTTGAAGCCACCTCTTTTGATAGATTTAGTGAAGTCAAATCAGCGATAGATCAACTGTTAATTCAGGTAGATGAAGGGGCAAAATCTACTACTGCGAACTTCAGATTGACGGCTGAAAAAGCAAATAGCCTGGAAGAGTTACGATTCAATTTTGGTTTAGATGCTCGCTTTCCTATGGGAGCAGTGGAAGCAGCTTTTAATTTTAGTAAAAAAGAAGAGATTAGCCGCGTAGTCTTAAAATTTGATCAAGTCTTCTATTCGATTAATATAGATACACCACAAGAACCCTGTAGTCTTTTCAGGGATGATAAAGATTTTAAAGACCCTGATGGACAGATTGCAAGTGGTAATCCTGCTCTGTATGTCAAATCTGTTCAGTACGGTCGCCAAATCTATTTTGTGGTGGAGAGCAAACACAGCACTAAAAATATAGAGGCAAGCCTAAGAGCAGCCTATGGTAACCAAGCGGCAGGGACAGCAATAGAAGGGGAGCTTGGTTTGACCGTAGGAGAGGTATTGAACGAGTCTTCTATCACCTACATTGTGAATGTAGGTGATGCGGATCGCGCATTAGAAAATCCTCCCACTTATGACGCAGTATTAGATTTGATTGCTGAAGGAGCGGAGTGGAGTTTAGAAAACCCAGGAACTCCACTGGCATATGAACTTAGATATTTGAGTGATAATGCTCCAGTTAAAATGGAATTCTCTTCCGAATTTCAGAGCCAAAACTGCGAATTAGTGCGACCTGAAGGTGCAGTTTATAGAGTTACATTAGAATACATTGAGTGTATTGATTGTAAAGAGCTAAATGCATTTGATGATAACACACGAGAGTTCGGAGGAAAATTAAGAGTAAGTACCTCAAAAGCTAGTAGTTCAACGGATATTGATTTGAGCATCAATGGTGTTCCTGAGGAGGGAAGGGTAAATTATCCATCAGGCAAGAATAAGGATTTTATTATTGTTGATCCTTCAGAAAGCGATTGGATTAAACTTGAAGTTGTAAATCTTAAAGAGTTTGATACTGGCAATGGAGATGACATATTTGCATCCGAAAGTTTTAAGGCTGATTTTGGAAAACTACCTAATCTACTAATTACTGGTAAAGGAACTGCTTATAATTTTGAGCCAGAAGTAGATAAGAGTGGTGCGAATTATCAAAAAGTAAGAATAAGAGCCACTATTATTAAGATTGAGTAGATCAATGTATCTTGTATTTAAAGGCGCAATAGATCAAAAGGTTTGTTGCGCTTTTGGTTTTAAGGTTTTCAAAGAAATAAGTACTCGGACACAATTAACTTAACATTTTATGACGGCATCTTTTTGGTTTATACCGCGTTATTTTTTCTAGCAATAACTTGTTATTCCTAAAAAAAAATGCCTTGTCTAAACACAAAAATCTGCTCGGTCAAAAAAGCAATTTATTTATGTCCGAGTACTTAAAGTCAAAATCTTGTACTTCCTTTCCCTTTTCACATTCTGAGTAAACGAAAAATCCTCAAAATAGCTTAAATTTGATTTATACCGATTTATGTAAAGTAATACACCAATAAAATGAGAACAATCCTTTCAATAACTATCTTTTGTTTTAGTTGCCTAGTTTCCCTGCCTATTATTGCTCAAACCTTCGATGATCGAATGCAATCCATTGAAAATCTGATTGATGGGAAACGCTATGAAGAAACTTACGATGCTTTTGAAATCTTGCGTACAGAGCTAAAAGCACAAAAACAGTGGGAGCATTACTTTGAGGTATTATTCGAAGAATTTTCCTTTGCTAATGGTCAGGATAATCTAGAACA
Source organism: Bacteroidota bacterium (assembly GCA_039176995.1). GTDB lineage: Bacteria > Bacteroidota > Bacteroidia > Chitinophagales > Saprospiraceae > JAAUTG01. The sequence goes on along the minus strand of JBCDFY010000051.1, from coordinate 8,191 downwards.
TTGTGAGGCAATCATCAAAATAGCAGAAGCGCAAAACCAACGACTTTACAATAATACAGTTACTTCATATTTAGGAGATACTTACCTGTTTCGTACCGTACTCGGGTATATGAAAGCTGATTTTCCTAACTCTATTGAGAACGGGAAAAAAGCAGTACCGATATTTCAGCAATTTGGTGAGGTGAAGAAAGAGGCGATGACACATCGCTGGCTAAGCATTGCTTTTGACTTAATTGGAGAGGTAGATTCCTCTATTGTTCATTTACAAAAAGCAATAGCTCTATTCAAATCTTTAGATGATGATGATTTAGAACCTGCCCTACTTGGAAAATGTTTGACTTATTTGGGAGGCACTTATGCTTATGAACAACAAAAAGAGAAAGCTGTAGAGACCCTCAACGAAGCAATGAGGTATGCTTTAGCCAATAAAGATTCAATAACCTTAGCAGAATCTTATGGCTATTTTGCTTATCTAGCTATACAAGACTACAAATTTCAAGAAGCACTGGAGTATTACTTCAAGTCCATCAATCTTATGAGCGCAGTGAAGGGAGAAGATTATACAGGTATTGGGGTGAGTTTCAACGGAATAGGAACCCTCTATTATGCACAGAGCAATTTTGAAGATGCTAAGTATTTTTTTGAAAAATCGAATCGCTTAGACATAGAAGAATATGGTGTCAGTCACCCATACACACTAAATACAGCAATGAATATTGCTAACTGCCTAAAAGCATTAGGACTACACGAAGAAGCGACAATTCAATACAATAAGATCTTACAATATATACCTGAGGATAGCAATTATGGGACGCTCAGATTTACCTTACTGATTAATAAAGCTAAAAATTATTGGACAGCAGGAGATACTACCAATGCGGTTGACCAGTACACACAACTCTACGAACAACGATATGATATACTAGAAGAGGGACATCCTTATTTAATTGAGCTATATCAAGATTTAGCGGCTATTGCTGATAAAGAAGTAGTAGCAGATCGCCACATCAATCAAGTCATAGCATTATTGAGCGATCAGAAGTTAGCAATCAAGGATATTGAGCAATTAGACTTAGAGTACATTGATCATTACGATTATTTACTCAATGTTATCGGTCTAAAAATAGAAAATGTACTTAAAACATACGAAATAGAGAATGATCCTAAGCATTTAGAGAGAGCAAGTACTTATGCTTCCAAAGGATTAGAGGTATTTGATTTTGCTATCCAAACAGCCGTTTCTCCTGAGCAACAGGCGGCACTGATTCAGAATGCTCAAAACTATTTACAGATCGTATTACGATTGTTTGGTGAGCAGTACGAAATAAGCACTGATCAAGCCAATCCAATAGAAGTTTTCAATACTATTGAACGCTATCGGGCTTTACAACTCAATCGGGGTATCAGTGCTAAAAAGATCAATTTAAGAGCGTCAGCGGGAGATAGTTTACTGTCAAAGGAGTCTGCACTAATTGCAAAAATAGCGGAGACAAAGCAGCCCTTGGCAAATGATAAGTTAGCAGTTAATGTTGAGGATTCTACTGCAATTTTATCTGAGGTAGCTGATCTTAGAAATGAACTGACCCAAGTGCAAGACCAAATTGCAGAAAAATATCCTCAACTGACTAATGATTTCAATGAGAGCTTAATGCTTCGTGATATTCAGCCCTACTTGGAGAATGGTACGGCACTAATTGAATATTTTTTAGAAGATAGGGGACTAACGATCTTAGCAACAACCAAGGATACCGCCCTATACCATTATCAAAAGTTGGCACCTGAATTCAGTAAGCAAATTGAGTTTATGCAGCGCTTGACTAGCTCTTATCCTAATGATGAGAAAACATTAATCGCACAAAGAGATTCTTTTCTGCAAATTGGGTATGAATTGTATCAATTCCTGCTTTCTCCTGTTTTCAAAAAGTTGGATGCAGATAAAATTGTTCTCATACCCGATAAAAGTCTAGCTTATTTCCCTTTTGAGATATTACTTACTGATAGATTGACCGATGAGACCAGTAGGAGTTATAGAGTGCTGCCTTATGTTTTTCACAAATATTGTATCCGATACGAGTACTCAGCAAAATTTATGGGAATATCTTCTAGTCCTTCCGCTAATAATCGCTTGCTCGCTATAGCACCCATATTTTCTGAAAATACCATAGCAATGCGAGGAGAAATGGATTCTCTTAATTTTACTCGCGCTTTTTCAAAAATGAGAGCCAGTAATTCAGATATTACCCATAATGTAAAGGAAACAGAAAGCATTAGTAAAATGTGGGGTGGTGAGGCTTGGATTGAGCAACAGATTAGCAAAACACAATTCAAATTAGAGGCTGGTAAATATGATATTTTACATTTAGCTACTCATGCTTATGCAGATAAAGATTATCCTGATTACGCCCACTTTGAACTTGGAAAAAGTAAACAAGAAAGTCTGAATGAGGGAGGACTCTTATATGCTTTTGAACTGGAACAAATGAATCTCCAAGCCAAACTAGCGGTTCTTAGTGCCTGTGAAACTGGTGTTGGTAAGTATCAAGGAGGAGAAGGCTTAAGAAGTCTGGCGAGAGCATTCAAATATGCAGGTTGTCCCAATATTGTTACCTCACTTCACAAGGTAGAGGATAGAAGCACCAGCTCTTTGATGATTCAGTTTTATGAGTATTTGAAAGCAGGGCAAGGAAAAGCAATTGCTTTACAAAATGCCAAGAAAGAACATTTAAAGAGCAATAGTTCCGTAAAATGTCATCCTTTTTTTTGGTCAAATTTCATTTTGATTGGGGATAATGCTAGCGTCAGTCAAGCTACTGACTTTAAATGGTATTGGATGGTGATTGGAATAGTATCTGCTTTACTGCTAATCTTCATTTTTTATAAACGTAGTAGAAATACATACTAGCAAAGTGTGATTTAATTTTTAGATACTCCAAGCCTACTCCATTGCGTCTAATAATGTTTTCGCATCATCAGCAAAGATATTGGTAGAACTAGAGATTGACCTAATTCTATTTCTACCCTCTGTAGTAATTCCATTGACCTGTAAGTATAGAAGAGCACTCAACCATTCTTTCTCGTCCAAATAAATATCTGTAATTCTCTCGAATTGTGATTGAGCAACTTTCCATTGATCTAATTTAATGTAAACAATGCCTAAGTAGTAATAGTAGGCGTTAGGGGCGTCTTCTTGTAGCTGACTATTTTCTTCTAGCCAATTTAGAGCACCTTGATAATCTCCTGCATCAAACAACATCAATAATTTCTCCACCCCACTTTCTGTATCACCGATAAGCTCACTGGATCGCAAACTAAATTCTAGTTCTTCCAATCCTGTAGAAGCAATAATAAGTTGCTCCACCTTTTCTTCAACTTGAGGTGTTTTTTGAGAACGATAAAATAGGTAAGCCACTAACAAGATAAGGATTGATAGTACAATAAAAATCATTGATCTTGCATACCCGCTTTTAGGCTTATCTACTTTTTCTTCAGCATTTATCACCTCTGACAAGACAGTTCTGAATTTAGCAACTTTTGTTGCCCTATCATCAGCCAATGCGTGTTCCAATTCTCTATGCAATTGTATTTCATCTGCCAGTTGAGTATCTCTCCTCATTTGTTCTTCAAATAGCTGTTTTTGAGGATTTGGTAAGCTATTATCCAAATATTGTTCGATCAATTCTTGTCTATCTTCTTCTGTCATTTCCTTAATTTTGCTTTAATTCATTGAATCTCTGGTCAGACTGTATAAGCTGAATGAGTTTATTTTTGCAGTTAAATTTGCGTTTTTTAGTATAGCTTACACTACCAAAACCCATTATCTCACCAATTTTCACCATTGATACTTTATCAAAGAATAAGGAGAGTATTTTCTTGCAATCCTTACCCAATAAATCAAATTTCTCATAATACAAAGCGTATCGTTCGGATTCGCTTATCAAGTCTACTATGCTTTCCTCTAAAAAATCATACTCTGAGCCTTCTTCTAATCCAGAAATTGGCTTTCTCTGACTGTTTTTTTTAAGATATATTCGTTTACAAATTGCAAATAAGTAGGTGCTGAATGAACAAGTCAATTCTAATTTATTTGCAATAACTTTTTGATAAATAACCACCATTGCTTCCTGAAAAATATCTTTTGCCATTGCTTCATGCCCTCCCACATTACTTATGTAGTTTAGTATCGCTGGAAATTGTGATTGGTAGATATTTTCCAATACTACATAATCCTCTTTATAGATACCATCCAAATAGTCTTCATTGCTTAAAATTTCATAAACTTTTTTCATCAAAACGTTTGATATAGCATTCTTTTTATAAACACGGTCATAGAAAGATGTAAGTTCAAGAATCAAAGCGACATAAGCAAAAGTACTAGAAAATAAAATTTGAATTTAGGCATTTTTAGATTGGGTAGCTACAGCAGGACGCCAAAGTGATCCTACCGCTAGTAACAAAGTTTTGTGAGTATTCATACTTTGTTATTGATTGAGTAACTTCAATGCTTCTCGCTTACTTAGGTTGCTCAATTCTGTCTTATTCACAAAGTCAATCACCCATTCTTGATCTGTTCGACTATATTCCCTCAAAACCCATCCAATCGCTTTGTTAATGAAGAATTCCTTAGAACCCAATAATTGCTGAATGCACCAACTCAACAATTCCGTATCTAAATCTTCTTTATACTTCAATTGAAACAATAAGGCAGAGCGTTGCAGCCAAATGTTATTAGATTTCATCCATTTTTTGGCATAAGTTTTCTTAGAGTTTGGATAGCGTTGGAAGTACTGCCCCATTAGTCGATAAGCAATAAAATCAACCGTATCCCACCATGATTTGTGGGTGACCATGTACTCCATTAGTTCCATATCTTTTTGCTCAAATTGCTTATGATACCGATACACCAATTCTTGCGCGAAGAGTTGATATTCTCGCTGTGGCTTCTGCCAAAGTGTAGTCACTAGATCATCGAGTTCCGCTTTGTCAGGAAGGTATTGCTTGATTAAGAAAGGCTTTTGAATTGCTCTTCTTTCTGCTGCCTTGATTCCATAGAACTCAAATTGGTGGCGCATATAGGCTTTTTGTTGGGCGGCGATATTTGGGTTGCCTGCGCGCTCGAATTCGAGGGATAAAGCATTGATGTAGTCGGTCATGGATATAGTTCACGATTTCAATAGTTTACATTTTTACAAATTTCACTTTCTCGACGCCTTTATTTGTTATGATTTGCAAGAAATAAGCACCTGCTGCTAGTGGAGCTATATCAATATTTAGTTCATTTTGTCCTTCAAAAAATTCTTGCCGTTGTTCCAACACAATTTTGCCTTCAAGCGAAAGGATTTTCAATTCGGCAGCACTAACAATATCACTTTGCAATTGAAGTTGTAGTTGGTTTTGCACTGGATTTGGAGAAAGTTGAATGGAATTTAAAGCTGTATTCCTACTTTCCAATACCAGATTTCCCGCTTCATCGCAACCTAAAGTAAATATCCCCGTTTCCGAAAACTCACCAATGACTTCTTTTCCTGTGTCTTCATCCAAAAAGATTGCCGCGATTTGTATTTCTACATCCGTTCCTAACAATCTTCTAGGAATATTGAAATTGCCACTGATTTCGTTGTCGTCTATTCTTCGAGTGAGGATTTCTCCATTTCTAGCGAGTACCGTGATTTGTACTTGATAGCCAGTGGCATCGGGTACTGCATCGAAGGAAGCGGAGTAGGGGCGGGTGCAGGTGTTGAGAACTAGAGTAGTTACGTTAGGGATATCTGATCCTGCAATATCTAAATATTGTCCGAAAATTCCTGTTCCATCACCATCTTGTATATTACTCTGCCATACAACTATAATATTTCCTTTGTCATTTAGTGCTATTGAAGGATTTCTGTGAGAATACAAGTTAGATGTACTTACTCTAGTCTCCGTACCTAGTTTAACTCCTAAAGAACTAAACTTTTGTATGTATATTCCTTTGTATAATTGACTTAGATTCAAATCTACCCAAGAGATTATAAAATCACCAGCATTATTCATTGTCAAAGATGGAAGAGCTTGCGAATTAAATGTACGAGTGTTTACTCTAAATTCATTACCATCTTTAGTACCATTATGTGTATATTTTTGAGCGTAGATACCAGCTTGAGAACCATCCTGTCCTGAGCTTTGCCAAGCAATAATAAAATCACCATCATCATTCATCACAATCTTTGAATATGCCTGATCTCCGAATGTATAAGTATTGACTTGAAATTCTTTTCCTTCGGGTGTGCAATCTTTATTGAATCTTTGAGCATAAATGCCATTGAACGAACCATCTTGTTGAAAACTACTCCATGATACAATGAAATCACCTGAATTATCAATTGTTACAGACGGGCTAGATTGATCGTTTATAGAGTACGTATTAACCTGAAATTCTACGCCTTGAGGGATGCCAAATCGATTAAATTTTTGTCCAAAAATCCCTCCTGAGCTTCCATCTTGAGGAGGAGGATTAATAGAATTACTTCTCCATGTTACGATTATTTCTCCTGAATCATTAATTGCTACAGAAGAGTTACTTTGGAATCCTGCTGTTTCTGTATTTACCTGAAATCCATTTAAAGAATTACCGTCTTTATCATACCTTTTACCTAAGATATTAGTGTTATCTCCATTTGAATCATATTGAGTCCATGTAATTATAAATTCACCTCCATCATTCATGGCTAAACTAGCATCAAGTTGATGTCCTGTAGGGTTATCACTAATTCTAAACTCCTCGCCAATAGGATTTCTTAGTTTATCATACCTTTGCGCATATATTCCATAGTAATTACCCTCTTGTTCTTCACTTTGCCAAACAACAATGAAATTACCACTCTTATCTATCGCTACTTTAGGAACGCTTTGATCTAGATTTGTATAACTGTTTATTTGAAATTCACTTCCTGTAAAATCAAACTGTCCATATGCGCTATTCTCAAATGATAGAAACGTAATAGTAATGGTAGATAGCCATAAAGCTGATTTACATGCAACAGAGTTATAGGAAAGCCTTTTTCTTTGATATATAGTAATGGTAGATATTATTTTGATAATTGCTACCTTAAGTATTTTGAAAAAGCAATTATACTTTTTCTGAAGGCGAAGATTAGTTTTTTGTCTCATGTGGAGTGCTTTGTTTTTTTGTGTGAAAAAAGAATTTAAAAGTAACTGAAATTTTTCAGGTTTTCAAAATGTGGCGAATCAAAACAAACTAATTTAGGCAATGCTCTGTTATTTTTTCAATACTTTGGAGAGGCTTTTATAATAATAGTAAAACGCGATGGGTGTACCATTAACAAAAAAATATTACTCTTTTGAAGAATATCTCGCTCTTGAGGAAATAGCTACGGAAAAGCATGAATACCACAATGGTGAAATCATAGAAATGGCTGGTGGTACAGGAGATCATAGTAATATTGCGAATAGGACGGCTACGGCACTCAACAACGCCATTGACGAAGCAGAAAAAAATTGTATCGTTTTCAATTCTGATCTGAAAGTTCGAATTGAAAAACACAATAAAGCGATATATCCTGATCTCTCCGTTGTTTGCGGAGACATTGAGTATTTCAATGAGAGTGAAACCGTTTTGTCCAATCCAATTTTGTTGATTGAAGTGCTTTCTAAATCTTCAAAAGACTATGACAAAGGCGGAAAATTTGAATTGTACAGAAGCATTCCGTCCTTCCAAGAATACATGATTATCTATCAAACCATTCCAAAAGTGCAAACTTGGTACAAAGAAAGCGAAGAATTGTGGCGTCTGGGGAATGCGGAAGGACTCGATCAATCTATTACCTTACATTCTATTGGCTGCACGATCAAGTTGGCAGATATTTATAAAGGTGCTAGAAATTTGAAAGATATTCCGAGAGATATAAATTCGGTTTATTGAGAATAGAATTTGTCAAATTCTTCTCTTGTTGGTTAAAAAACGCAGTAAATATTATACTAATCATTACTTCTAAATTTAACAAATTTATATCACCATTCAATTAAACGCCGCCCGAAAATCACTAGGCGAAACCTTTACTCGTGAACACTCGAAAAGACATATATGAAAAAAACAACGAGCTTGGAAAGCAAAAATTTTGCTTTTTTGAAAAATGCAAATAACAAAACCAAGCTCGCTATTGACAAAGATAGCGCAATTCGGCGTATTAGTGGA